>NZ_CATZLL010000016.1:0-178397 GCF_958415495.1 Ralstonia flaminis
CAATCGGCCGGAAACCCGCACCACATCTACTTCTCCACCGCCTCGACACCACCGCCTCAACCTGCGTTTCGGCGCTGCGTCGTGCAGCGAGGGGCGAACTATAGGTGGGTTCCACGCACTTGGCAACACCTTTCTCGTGTCTAACTGATGACGGAACCATGAAGAATCCGCGCCAGCCCAGTCTGCGCCTAGGATTTCCGGCCTAAAGCGACCCAAGAAATGGCGTTCAGGATACCCGAGCCAGAAACTCGGGTATTCCCTAAATCACCTCAGTCCGCCCTGCTTACTGGTGCTTGAAGGCCGGTGCGCGCTTCTCTACGAACGCGCGCATGCCTTCTTTCTGGTCTTCTGTGGCGAATGTGGCGTGGAACAGGCGCCGCTCCAAGTGCACACCCTCGCTGAGCGAAGTCTCGTAGGCCGCGTTGATCGACTCCTTGATCATCATGACCGTGGGCAGGGAGAAGCCTGCAATGGTTTCGGCGGCCTGGATAGCCTCGTCGAGCAGCTTTTCAGCGGGGATGACGCGCGAAACCAGGCCAGCGCGCTCGGCTTCTTCGGCGCCCATCATGCGGGCAGTCAAGCAGAGGTCCATGGCTTTCGCCTTGGAGACCGCGCGCGGCAGGCGCTGCGTGCCGCCAGCGCCAGGCATGGTGCCGAGCTTGATCTCGGGCTGGCCGAATTTGGCGGTATCGGCCGCCAGGATGATGTCGCACATCATGGCCAACTCGCAGCCGCCGCCCAGGGCGTAGCCGGCCACCGCGGCAATCACCGGCTTGCGGATGCGGCGGATGGTCTCCCAGTTGCGCGTGATGTATTCATTCTTATAGACCGTAGCGAAGTCGTATTCGGCCATGGCGCCGATGTCGGCCCCGGCGGCAAATGCCTTCTCGCTGCCGGTGATGACGATGGCACCAATGTTGGCATCCGCATCGAAGGCCAACAGCGCTGCACCCAGCTCGTCCATGAGCGCGTCATTGAGCGCGTTCAGCGCCTTGGGGCGATTGAGCGTAACAAGACCAACACGACCGCGTGTTTCGACCAGAATGTTTTCGTAGGACATGGAAGCTCCAGTTGGAATGCATGTAATATTAGCCGACCAACCGGTCGGTTAATCAATCAACCTGTGACCGAGGAGGAGACAAGATCATGACGAGTCCCAGCATTCTGCTCGACTGGCACGACCGCGTGGCCACCATCACGCTGAACCGGCCGGACCAGCTCAACAGCTTCACGGCCGGCATGCACCGGGAACTGCGCGATGCGCTGGACAAGGTGGAACGCCAGCAGGCGCGGGCGCTAATCCTGACGGGCGCAGGACGCGGCTTCTGCGCGGGGCAGGATCTTTCGGAACTCAATTTCACGCCCGGGCAGATGACCGACCTAGGCCAGCTGATCGACGAGCAGTTCAACCCGTTGGTGCGCCGCCTGCGTGCCCTCCCCCTACCCGTCATTGCCGCAGTAAACGGTGTGGCAGCCGGTGCAGGCGCCAACCTGGCACTGGCGTGCGACATCGTGATGGCCGCTGAGAGCGCCTGCTTCCTGCAGGCGTTTGTGAAGATCGGCCTGCTGCCGGATTCGGGCGGCACGTGGTTCCTGCCGCAGCGCATCGGTGTGGCGCGGGCAATGGGGCTGGCAATGCTGGGCGAGAAGCTCGACGCCAAGACTGCGTTGTCCTGGGGGCTGATCTGGGGCGTCTATCACGACGCCAAGATCCTGATGACCGAGGTGCAGGCCATGGCCGATCACTTGTCCAAGCAGCCGACCCGAGCGCTGGCCGCCATCAAGCGCGCCATGCATGCGGCGCCCACGCAGTCGCTCGACGCCCAGCTTGATCTGGAGCGCGACCTGCAGCGGGAGCTTGGCAACTCGCACGACTACGCCGAAGGCGTGAACGCCTTCCTTCACAAGCGCCCCGCCCACTTCACCGGCGAATAAAGGAACCCGCGTGACCGAGACCGCCCTTCAGGATGCACAGGCGCTGGCTGAAGCCGCCAGCAAGAGCATGTATGACGCCGATGCCTGCACCCGCTGGCTCGGCATGCGCATTGAGGCAGTCGGCCCCGGCTACGCGCGCCTGTCCATGACCGTGCGGCCCGAATTCCTCAACGGGCATCGCACGTGTCACGGCGGGCTGATTTTCACGCTGGCCGATTCGGCCTTTGCGTTTGCCTGCAACAGCCACAATCACAACACGGTCGCGGCAGGCTGCAGCGTCGAATTCCTGCGCCCGGCGCACGGTGGCGATGTGCTGACAGCCGAGGCGACCGAGCAGGTCCTGTCCGGCCGGCACGGCGTTTATGACGTGCGCGTGTCCAACCAAGCCGGTGAGGTGGTTGCCCTATTCCGCGGCAAGTCTGCGCAGATTCGCGGCCACGTCATTCCCGTCCCTGATAGCACTGAACAGTAAGCCGCGATTCACCCTCTATATAGAGCCCCGAAGGCAACGCCACCACTAGAGGGCGCCGCATGACGACGCCCCAAGGAGACCGCTATGCGCCCCCGCTCGACCGACCTGCCGCTCGACCCGATCGAAACCGCCAGCCGTGACGCCATCCAGGCGCTGCAGCTCGACCGGCTGAAGCACAGCCTGGCCCACGCGTATGAGAACGTGCCGGCGTATCGGGCCAAGTTTGAGGCGGCGGGCGTGCATCCGTCGGAGCTGCAGTCGCTGGCGGATCTGGCGAAGTTTCCATTCACGACCAAGGCCGATTTGCGCGACAACTACCCGTTCGGGATGTTTGCCGTGCCGCAGGATCGCGTAGCGCGCATCCACGCCTCGTCAGGCACGACGGGCAAACCCACCGTGGTCGGCTATACGCTGGCGGACATCGACACCTGGGCCGGGCTGGTGGCGCGCTCCATTCGCGCGGCGGGCGCGCGGCGCGGCGACAAGGTCCACGTGAGCTACGGTTACGGCCTCTTCACAGGCGGCCTGGGCGCGCACTACGGCGTGGAACGCGCGGGGCTCACCGCCATCCCCTTCGGTGGCGGGCAGACCGAGCGGCAGGTGCAGCTCATCTGCGATTTCCAGCCGCAGATCATCATGGTGACGCCCAGCTACATGCTGGCGATTGCCGATGAGTTCGAACGGCAAGGCATGGACCCAGCCGCATCGAGCCTGCAGATCGGCATCTTCGGCGCAGAGCCGTGGACACCCGAGATGCGCGCGGCCATCGAGGCGCGCATGGGGCTTTCGGCTGTGGATATCTATGGCCTGTCGGAAGTGATGGGCCCAGGTGTCGCCAGCGAATGCGCCGAAACCAAGGACGGCCCAACGATCTGGGAAGATCACTTCTACCCCGAAATCATCGACCCGAACACCGGCGAAGTTTTGCCCGACGGCGAATTTGGCGAACTGGTGTTCACCTCGCTGACCAAGGAAGCGATGCCGGTGGTGCGCTACCGCACGCGCGACCTGACGCGCCTGCTGCCCGGCACGGCGCGCCCGGGCTTCCGCCGCATGGAGAAGATCACCGGCCGCTGCGACGACATGATGATCGTGCGCGGCGTGAACGTGTTTCCTTCACAGATCGAGGAATTGATCCTCAAACACGCGGCGCTGTCACCGCATTACCAATGCGTGCTGACTAAGGAAGGCCCGCTGGATACGCTGACAGTGAAAGTAGAAGCGGCGCTGGGCGCCTCGGCGGACGTGGCCGCCCAATCGGCCAGCGGGCAATTGGCGCACGACATCAAGTCGCTGATTGGCGTGACGGCCACGATCGAGATTCTGACGACCGGCGGGATAGAGCGTTCGGTCGGGAAAGCGCGCCGCGTGGTGGATTTGCGGCGCGGTTAGCTTGAGGCGTTAGCGGGTAGCAACACCAACACTGCCGCCCTTCGGCACCAGCACCCACAGCCGGCCGGCCTGCTTCATGCGCCCGGCCAGATCGCCCGCGGCGTCGCCGTGCCCAAAGTAGTAGTCGGCTCGCACGGCGCCGCGAATGGCAGAGCCCACGTCCTGCGCAAACACCAGCTTTTGGATTGGCTCTGTCGACAGCGGCTTGGTGGTCGACAGGAACACCGGCGACCCCAGCGGGATGAACGTCGGGTCCACCGCAATCGAGCGCTCATCCGTCAGTGGCACGCCCAGCTTGCCGATGGGGCCGGCAGTGTTGCCGGGGGTTTCCGCAAAGAAGACGTAGCGCGGGTTGATGTTGAGCATTTCTTCGACACGGCCCGGGTTGGCGCGCGCCCACGCCTTGATGCCCTGCATGGTCGCCTGCACGGGCGTGATTTCGCCCTGATCGAGCAGCCAGCGCGCGAACGAGCGGAACGGCTGGTTGTTGGTGCCGCCCACGCCCAGGCGCATGATGCCGCCCTCTTCCAGCTGGACCTGGCCCGAGCCCTGAATCTGCAGGAAGGCCGCCTCCACCGGGTCATCCACCCATACGACTTCCTGGCCCTGCAGCGCGGGGCTGCGGATCAACTGCGCACGCGCCGGCAGCGTCTTGCCGCGCCACGCGGCGGGCATGCGGTACAGCGGGGTCTGATAGATGCCGTGGCGGGTGCGTGAGCCGCGCAGCAGCGGTTCGTAGTAACCGGTGACCAAGCCACTGTCGGTGCCGTCATCCTTCACCACGCGATATGGCGTGAAGTTCTCCTCAAAGAAGACGCGCATGGCGATCGGGTCGCCCGCGTCGACCATCAGGCCGGCGGCACACACGCGTGCCCACTCGGCGCGGCGCTTCATGGCCTGACAGTTCGATTGCAGTGCGGGCCACGCGGAGGCGAGATCGTCCGTCGTCCAGCCCGTCACGTCAGCCCAGTTGGCCTGGTCCAGATGACCGCCGAGCGTGCCGGTAGGCGGCTGCGGCGTTTCGACGCGCGGCGGCGGACCGCTGGTACACGCCGCGAGCAAAACGGCGACCAGCGCGGCGGCCAGCCCGGCCCATCCGCGTCGGGGAGCCGTACGGACCGGCGTCAATGCATCCAAGGTTGCTGCTGTCATGCCTGTTTCATCCTATCCGGCGAGGTGGGGGGCTTGGCTACAATGCCGGCACCCGCGCTTTTTGCCTCGACCATGAGCGAATTCTTTGAAAACCATCCGATGATGCTGTTCGGCCTGGAGGCCGGCGTGGCGCTGCTCCTGCTGATCTTCATCGTGATCTGGACCATGTCCGGTGCCAAGAAGCATCCGCGCCCGCTGCGTGCCCCACCCGAGCATCCATCGCGCCAGGGCGGACCCGTCCCAAGCGCGCCATCGGAATCGACCGAAGCCGCGCAAAAAGATTCGCGGCCGGCCAAACCCGACGCATCCTGATCAGTGCAGCATGCGCGGCATCACCAGTGCAAACTCGGGGATCGGCGCCTCGAAGCGGTGACCGTCTTCGGCCACGCAGAAGTATTCGCCGCGCATCGTACCCACGGGCGTCTTGATGGTCGCCCAACTCGTGTACTCGAACGACTCACCCGGTGGTAGCAGCGGCTGATGGCCGACCACGCCCAGGCCGCTGACTTCCTGTACCTGATCGTCGGCATCTGTAATCACCCAATGGCGCGAGATCAGCTGGCTCGGCACATCGCCGGTATTGCGGATGGTGATGGTGTAGGCAAACGCATAGTTACCTTGTTCCGGCTCGGATTGCTCCGACAGATAGCGCGCCCGGACCTGGACGGTGAGTTCGTAGCTCGGCATGACGATCCACTATAAGAATGGCGCCCATTGTGCGGCATGGCCGTGGCAGCGGCAAGGCATGAGCCAGTGCCGTCTATCGGTAGGCTGATCCGGCTAAAATAGCGCCCTTCCTTGCGCATTCGCGTGCACGTTCGCGCGCCTTATCCGTCTCTCACCATGCCCGCAGCCATCGATCCGTCCGGTTTCCGCATCGCCCCGTCCATCCTGTCCGCCGACTTTGCCCGCCTGGGCGAAGAAGTGCGCCGCGTGCTCGAATCGGGCGCCGACTGGATCCATTTCGATGTGATGGACAACCACTACGTGCCGAATCTGACCGTCGGCCCGCTGGTGTGCGAAGCCATTCGTCCGCACGCGCAGAAAGACGGCAAGCCGGTGCCGATCGACGTGCACCTGATGGTGAGCCCGGTCGATCGCATCATCCCCGACTTTGCCAAGGCTGGCGCCGATCTGATCACCTTCCACCCGGAAGCATCGGAGCACATCGACCGCTCGCTGGCACTGATCCGTGACAACGGCTGCAAGGCCGGACTGGTGTTCAACCCGGCCACGCCGCTGCACTACCTGGACCACGTGATGGATCGCCTGGACATGGTGCTGATCATGTCGGTCAACCCCGGCTTTGGCGGCCAATCGTTCATTCCCGAGGCGCTGAACAAGCTGCGCACCGTGCGCCAGAAGCTGGATGCGTACCAGGAAAAGACCGGCCGCAAGATCCTGCTGGAAATCGACGGTGGCGTAAAAGCAGACAACATCGCCGAGATTGCCAAGGCAGGCGCCGATACGTTCGTCGCCGGTTCGGCCGTGTTCGGCAAGCCGGATGCGGACGGCGGCTATCGCGGCACGGTGGGCGCGCTGCGCCAGGCCCTGGCCAGCCTGTCGTGATGACGGGCACCTTGCCAGACGTGCTACCTGCGGGCCCCATCCGCGCCGTCATCATCGATCTGGACGGGACGATGGTCGACACGGCGGGCGACTTCCACGCCGCCATCAACGCGATGCTGGAAGCGCTCGGCGCCACGCCGGACATGCCGATTGACGAAGTCGTCAGTTACGTCGGCAAGGGTTCGGAGAATCTCGTGCGGCGCGTGCTCGATGCGCGTCTGCCGCCGGCGCAGGCCAACAGCCGCTTCGCCGAAGCGCTGGACGCCTACCAACGCGCCTATATCGCCATCAACGGCCAGTATGCGAACGTCTATGACGGCGTACGCGAAGGGCTGGCCGCGCTGCGCGACATGGGCCTCGCCCTGGCGTGCGTGACGAACAAGCCACACGATTTCACGCGGCCGCTGCTGGCGCAGTTGGGTCTGGACGCGTATTTCGACCTCGTCTACCCGGGCGACGCCTTCCCCTATCGCAAGCCCGATCCGTACCCCATGCTGCGTGTGGCGGAGGCGTTTGGCGTGATTCCGGCTGAAGTCGTGGCCATTGGCGACTCGGAAAACGACGCCCGCGCGGCCCGCGCCGCCGGCATGCGCGTGCTGGCCGTGCCGTATGGCTACAACCACGGCCAGCCTATACAGCACGCCGGAGCCGATGCTATAGTCGACACACTTTTTGCGGCAGCGCAGCTGATTCAGCCCTACGCTGAGCCACACAACGCATTCTCTGCCGCTTCCAACTGACGATCCATGTTCCTGAATCGCAAACGCGTCGACGCTGGTGGTGACCGGGGGGCCTGGCCCTGGCGGCCCTGGCACGCCCTCGTCCGGGCGTAAGCGTTTGCACGGCTGCTGATCGTTTTCCCTCGGTTTCGGCACTCGGCGCGTCACGAGCGCGCCGCCCAAACCACCGCTGCATCTCCCGCCTCAAACGCTGACCGCCCGCCGGTCTTCCGTTGGCATCCGCTTTCGGACGACTCTTGCGGGACCGCACGGTCGCATTTACGACATTCGCGCGTTCCCATCCCTGATGTTCTGCTAACGTTCCGACGGCATCATTGACGCTCTTGCGTTTGCCGTGGAGCCAACGCATGCCGGCGAGCGCACCCCGCCTGCCTGGCGAATCGACCTGACCGCTCATGACCGAACTCGAATTCAAATCGCTGGCCGACCAGGGCTACAACCGCATTCCGCTGATTGCCGAGGCGCTGGCCGACCTGGAGACGCCGCTGTCGCTGTACCTGAAGCTGGCGCAATCGCATGACCGCGGCACGCACACCTTCCTGCTGGAATCGGTGGTGGGCGGCGAGCGCTTCGGGCGCTACTCGTTCATCGGCCTGCACGCGCACACGCTGCTGCGCGTGACCGGCAACCGCACCGAAGTGGTGACCGATGGCAAGGTCGTCGAGACGCACGAGGGCAACCCGCTGGACTTCATCGCCGCGTTCGAGCGCCGTCAGAAAGTGGCGCTGCGCCCGGGGCTGCCGCGCTTCTGCGGTGGCCTGGCTGGCTACTTCGGCTACGACGCCGTGCGCTTCATCGAACCGCGCCTGGCTGACAGCGCCCCGCCGGACGACCTGCAACTGCCCGACATCCAGCTCATGCTGTGCGAAGAGCTGGCCGTGATCGACAACCTGTCGGGCAAGCTCTATCTGATCGTCTACGCCGATCCGGCCAAGCCCGAGGCGTATTCGCGCGCCAAGCAGCGCCTGCGCGCGCTGCGTACCAAGCTGCACCAGCCGGTGGATGTGCCGGTCACATCTGCTTCGGTGCGCACCGACTCCATCCGCGAGTTCGACAAGGCCGACTACATCAGCGCCGTGCTCAAGGCCAAGGAGTACATCGCCGCCGGCGACATGATGCAGGTGCAGGTCGGCCAGCGCATCGTCAAGCCGTTCCGCGATGCGCCGCTCTCGCTGTATCGCGCACTGCGCTCGCTGAACCCGTCGCCGTATATGTATTTCTACAACTTCGGCGATATGCAGATCGTTGGAGCCTCGCCGGAAATCCTGGTGCGCCAGGAAGAGCGCCGCATTCCATCCACCAGCGCCGAAGCCAACAACGGCAATGGCAATGGCAATAACGCCGACGAATCCGCCCGCATCGTGACGATCCGCCCGCTGGCCGGCACCCGCCCGCGCGGCAACACGCCCGAGCGCGATGCTGAACTCGCCACCGAACTGCTCAACGACCCGAAGGAGATCGCCGAGCACGTCATGCTGATCGACCTGGCGCGCAATGACATCGGCCGCATCGCCGAGGTTGGCTCGGTCAAGGTGACGGACCAGATGGTCATCGAGAAGTATTCCCACGTGCAGCACATCGTCAGCTCGGTCGAGGGGCGGCTGAAGCCCGGCATGACCAATATGGACGTGCTGCGCGCGACCTTCCCTGCCGGCACGCTCTCGGGGGCACCCAAAGTGCGCGCAATGGAGATCATCGACGAGTTGGAGCCCGTCAAGCGCGGCATATACGGCGGCGCAGTGGGCTATCTCTCGTTCTCGGGCGAGATGGATCTGGCGATCGCCATCCGCACCGGCATCATCAAGGACGGCAACCTCTACGTGCAGGCGGCAGCCGGTGTCGTCGCCGATTCCGACCCGGATGCCGAATGGAGAGAAACCGAACACAAGGCGCGCGCCGTGCTGCGTGCCGCCGAGCAGGTGCAAGACGGCCTTGACGCCGATTTCTATTGAGAGGCCAAGGAGACCAACATGCTGCTGATGATCGACAACTACGACTCCTTCACCTACAACATCGTCCAATACTTCGGCGAGCTCGGCCAAGACGTGCACACCGTTCGCAACGACGAGATCACGATCGAGGAGATCGAGAAGCTCAATCCCGAGCGCATCTGCCTGTCGCCTGGGCCCTGCACGCCGACGGAAGCCGGCATCCTCGTCCCGGCGCTCAAGCACTTTGCGGGGCGCGTACCCATCCTGGGCGTGTGCCTCGGGCATCAGGCGATTGGTGATGCGTTCGGCGGCCGCGTGATCCGCGCGCAGAAGGTAATGCACGGCAAGGTCAGCACCATCGAGAACACTGGCGTGGGCGTGTTCACCAACCTGCCGCGCCACTTCAAGGTGACGCGCTACCACTCGCTGGCGATCGAGCGCGAGACGCTGCCCGACTGCTTGGAAGTGACCGCCTGGACCGACGACGGCGAAATCATGGGTGTGCGCCACAAGACGCTGCCCATCGAAGGTGTGCAGTTCCACCCGGAGTCGATCCTGTCGGAACACGGCCACGCGCTGCTCGGCAACTTCCTGAAGGAACGCGTCTGATGCGCTGCGTGTGCGCGGTGGTGATCGCGATGCTGGCAAGCCTGCCGGCAATGGCTGGCACCCTGGAAGCCTGCCGTGCCGCCCAACCGGAAGCGGGTGATGTTGCTCGCTGCGTGCAGGCGGCGCGCAAGGCGGCGCAGATGGAACTGACTGCGGCTGAATCAACGCGCCGCACCGCACTGCGCGCCCGTATTGCCACCAACAACGGTACGGACCGTGGCGCCGCGATGGCCTTCGACCGCACCGTGCGCGCACACCAACTCTATCGGCAGGCCGAATGCGACCTGTCCCGCCGCCTGGCCCGCAATGCGCCCGATGCCGACCTGGCAGAAGCCGCATGCGAGGCCGATCTCTCGCGCGAGCGCATCGGCGCCCTGCGCGAGGCTGCAGCACCGGCAACCCCGACCGCAGCTCCGGCGCTCAACTGAATACGGAATCACCATGACCATTTCACCGCAAGAAGCGCTCACCCGCTGTATCGAGCACCGAGAAATCTTCCACGACGAAATGCTGCACCTGATGCGGCTGATCATGCGCGGCGAGATGTCGCCCGTCATGGCCGCGGCCATCACCATGGGGCTGCGCGTCAAAAAAGAGACCATCGGCGAAATCGCGGCCGCTGCCACCGTGATGCGTGAGTTCGCCACCAAGGTCGAGGTGCCGGCTGAGGTGTCCGATCACTTTGTCGACATCGTCGGCACGGGCGGCGACGGCGCCAACACGTTCAACATTTCCACCGCATCAATGTTCGTGGCGGCCGCAGCCGGTGCGCGCATCGCCAAGCACGGCGGACGCGGTGTCAGCTCCAAGTCGGGCAGCGCCGATGTGCTCGAAGCGCTGGGCGTGAACATCATGCTCACGCCCGAACAGGTGGCCGAATCCATCGAGACAGCCGGCATCGGCTTCATGTTTGCACCCAACCACCACCCGGCCATGAAGAATGTCGCCCCGATCCGCAAGGAACTGGGTGTGCGCACGATCTTCAACATCCTTGGACCGCTCACCAACCCGGCTGGCGCGCCGAACATCCTGATGGGCGTGTTCCACCCGGATCTGGTCGGCATTCAGGTGCGCGTGATGCAGCGCCTGGGGGCGAAGCACGCCGTGGTGGTCTACGGCAAGGACGGCATGGACGAGGTGTCGCTGGGCGCTGCTACGCTCGTCGGCGAACTGAAGGACGGCGAGGTGCGCGAGTACGAAATCCACCCGGAAGACTTTGGCATGCAGATGGTTTCCAACCGCAGCCTGAAGGTGGCCGACGCGGAAGAATCCAAAGCGATGCTGATCGACGCGCTGGAAAACAAGCCCGGCACCCCGCGCGAGATCGTCTCGCTGAATGCGGGTGCAGCACTGTATGCGGCCAACATCGCCGGCTCCATTGAGGACGGCATGAAGCTGGCACGCGAGGCCATCGCTTCGGGCGCGGCACGCGCCAAGCTCGACGAACTCGTGCGCGTCACCAACCAGTTCAAAGCCTAAGCCAGTTCATCCATGTCTGACATCCTGCAAAAAATCCTGGCCGTCAAGGCCGAAGAAGTGGCCGCTGCGCGCAAGCACCGCGACCTCGCCAGCGTGCGCGCCGAGGCTGAAGCCAACCGCACCGACAGCACGCTGGGCCCGCGCGGCTTTGCCAAGGCCGTGCGCGACAAGATCGCCGCCGGCCACGCTGCCGTCATCGCCGAGGTGAAGAAGGCGTCGCCGTCCAAAGGCGTGCTGCGCCCGAACTTCAAGCCCGCTGACATCGCCCGCAGCTATACGGAGCACGGCGCCGCGTGCCTGTCCGTCCTGACCGACGAGCAGTTCTTCCTGGGCCATGCCGACTACCTGCAAGAAGCCCGCGCCGCCTGTGCATTGCCTGTCCTGCGCAAGGACTTCATGGTCGATCTGTACCAGGTGTACGAAGCACGCTCGTGGGGTGCGGACTGCATCCTGCTGATCGTTGCCGCGCTGGACCAGGGGCTGATGGTCGAACTCGAAGCCTGTGCACTCGAACTCGGCATGGACGTGCTGGTGGAAGTGCACGACGGCCACGAACTGGACCGCGCGCTGCGCCTGCAAACGCCGCTGGTTGGCGTGAACAACCGCAACCTGCGCACGTTCGAAACCTCGCTCGACACCACGATCGGCCTGCTCAAGCACATGCCGGACGATCGCATTGTCGTGACCGAATCGGGCATCCTCGTGCAGGACGACGTGCGCAAGATGCGCGCCGCCGCCGTCAACGCCTTCCTCGTCGGCGAAGCCTTCATGCGCGCGGACGATCCTGGCGCCGAGCTGGCCCGCCTGTTTGCTTGATCGCCGCACGCAATGGCCCGTGAGATTGAATTGAAGTTGGCCGTACCGGCCGGTGCGCACGACGTGCTGGTCGGATGGCTGGATGCGCACGCCCAAGCGGTGGGCTCGGTGGAGCTGGCGAACGTGTACTACGATACGCCCGATCAGGCACTGGCACGCAATCGTGCCGCGCTACGCGTGCGCCGTCACGGTAATCAGTGGCTGCAAACGCTCAAAACCGCAGCAGTGAGTACGGCTGGTTTGAGCGCCCGCCACGAATGGGAAGTGCCGCTGACGAGCGATGCGCTGTCGGTTGACGCCTTCGCCGCCAACAACGCCGCCGAAGCCGCCGACTACGTGCGCCCGCACGCCGATCGCCTCGCCCCGCTGTTCCGCACCGACTTCACGCGCCGCCTGTGGCACGCCGCGGCTGACGGCGGCGAAATCGAGATTGCGCTGGACGCCGGCGCCATCCTGATCCCCGGCACCGATGCACGCGAGTCCATCCACGAGTTGGAACTCGAATGGAAACCGGCCGCCAGCAGCACGCTCAGCGAAGACGCGATTGCCGAGCACCTGCACGCCTGGACGCGGACACTGCGTGCCGCTGTACCCGGCCTGGCGCCGCTCGACATCAGCAAGGCGCAGCGCGGCTATCAGTTGCGCGCAACGGCTACCGGAGATCACGCATGAAGCGCCGAGCCGATCCCGCCCAAAGCGCCCTCTTCGACGAGCCCGCCGCTGAAACACCCGCAGGTGACTTCGTCCCACTCGCGGCCCAATTCGACGCGCTGCCCGACGACTGGAAAACCCTCCTCACGCCCTGCATCGCGCAGGCCAATTGGCCCGAACTGTGTGCCTTCGTGGATGGCGAACGCGCGGCGGGCAAGCCGATCTTCCCGACCGATGTGTTTCGCGCCCTGCACCTGACATCGGTGGACGATGCGCGCGTCGTCATCCTCGGCCAGGACCCGTATCACGGCACGGGCACCGTCGATGGCCGCGAGATTCCGCAGGCGCATGGACTGGCGTTCTCGGTGCCGGCCGGCGTGCGCGTGCCGCCGAGCCTGCGCAACATCTACAAGGAAATCGAAGCGGAATTCGGCCAGAAGCTGCCGAGCGCTTCAGGCAACCTGGAAGGCTGGTCGCAGCAAGGCGTGCTGTTGCTCAACACGGTGCTCACCGTCGAGCAAGGCCAAGCCGCCAGCCATGCCAAACGCGGTTGGGAACGCATCACCGATTGCCTGCTGGAACATCTGGCGCGCGTTGGTCACAAGCGTGTGTTCATGCTGTGGGGCAGCCACGCGCAGGCCAAGCGGGCGTTGTTGCATGACGCGCAAATGGGGCATCTCGTACTGGAGGCGCCGCACCCGTCGCCGCTATCGGCGCATCGTGGGTTCCTGGGGTGTGGGCATTTCAAGGCGGCGAATGCATGGCTGGCGGCACACAGCCAACCGGCGATTGATTGGTTGCGGCCACAAGCCGATTGAGTTCGCGCACGGACCTCAAACCTGCGGCCTGGCACGTCCAACGTCCGATGCCGGACCGTCTGACCTCCGACATCGGACCTGAAACCCTCGCGCATGCACCTTTTAGGTGCAAAGCCGGACCTTCCAACCTCCGGTGTTGCTGCTTGGAGGTCCTACATTGGACCTCAAAGGTCCGGCTCTGAACCTTTGACCTCCGACACCGGAGGGCTTCGTGTGCGGCGGCCGACCTTTGACGTCCGACGCTGGACCTTCAAGCTCCGGGGCCCTAATCCCGCGACACCCGCAGCGCCCGCCCCAACGCCCCACACCGCAGCGCGATCTTGGCCGTATCCGCCCGCAGCGCCTGCAGGCGCCGCTCCAGCAGGTGCATGGCGGACAGCGAATCCGCTTCCGTCGCGGCGTCGACCATGCGCGAGCGCGCAGCCTGATCAGCAAAGTCGGCGGCGCCGAGTTCCTGCGTGTCGCGCGGGCGTACGCCCCAGCCACCTTCGTGCACAGCTTGGTCGAAGCGCTCCTTCGCACGCGTGAGGCTTTCGAGCGCGGCCTCGGCGGTCTGCTCGACCAGGGCTCGCGTCTCGGCCTCGTCCAGCTCCTGCGTGCGTTGGCGCACCAGGATGCGCACTGCCGCCACGTGCGCGGCCACCAGGTAGTTCTGCACGATGAAGCGGTTCAAGTTATCCACAGCGCGGTGGCGGCTCTTGGGCTCGTCGAGCATGCGCGCGAAGGCGGAGATCAATCCGGTCAGCGATTCCATGTACTGCTTGCGCTGCACGCGATAGGCGAAATCGTCCTTGAGCGTACCGAGCAGCAGGTCGCGCGCTGCCTCGATAAACCGCCGATTGGTGCGCAGCACGTCATCCACCAGCTTGGGTAGGTTGCGGTATTCCCAGGCGGGCAGCACGTAGCTGAAGGCGGTGGCGATGGCCGCGCCGATCAACGTATCGACCAGCCGCTCGCCGATGGCGCCCTTGCTGCCGGGCAGCAGCAGGTTGATCTGGATGAGCACCTGCACGCACGCGGCAATGGCCGTGTAGCGGTACTTGATGGTGACAAACGCGGCGCTGGCGGCGGTGGACAGATACAGCACGCCCATCAGAATCCAGGTCGAATGGGTGAACCGTAGAATCACCGCCGCGATCACGCAGCCGATGAGCGTGCCGAGCACCCGGTCGAAATTGCGCTGGCGCGTCATGCTGAACGTCGGCTTGAGGATCACGACGATGGTCAGCAAGACCCAGTAGCCATGTGAGGAGTACGGCAGGTGGTCGGCAATCCACAGCCCAGCAGCGACCGCCATCGAGATGCGCAGCGCGAAGCGCAGCACCGGCGAGCGCCACGTCAGCTCCTCCAGCACCAGCCGCAGCTCGTACTTCTGGCGCGTCAGGAACGGCGTCATGTCCGGGCGCAGCAGCACCTTGGACAACTCCACCGGTGTGGCCGTGGCCGCGTGCAGTTGCGCCATCAGGCGGATCGCGCCGCGCACGGTGGCAATCGACTCCTCCAGCGCGGCAATGGCCTCGATTGGAATGCCGTGGTGACCGTGCTGCACGTCATTGAACGCGGCGTCGATGGCAGCCATCTCCTGCTCATACGACATGGGCGTAGGTGACGCACGGTCGCGGCCCACGGCGTAGGCGACGCCTTCGATGTCCTGGCGCAGGCGCTCAATGATCCCGTGCAGCAGGCGCAGGATCTCGGCGTCCGCCAGATACTGGCGCAGCAGCGGGTAGTCGGTGTTGGATGACAGCAGGTACTCGTAGATGTCGAGCATCCGCATGTGGATCTGCACGAGGCGCCCATCACTGGCCGTGCGGTTGTCGCGGAAGACAAAGTCGCGCGCCACCTGCTGCTTGTCGGCCACCGAAATCTGCTGGCGCACAAGCGCGTTGAACTGCTCGTCGAAATCCTTGGAGGCGTCGTAGAAGCCGGCCTTACGTTCGACGTACACGGCCAGCTCGTACAGGCACTCGGCCAGCACCTGCTCCTTGATGCGGCGCCGCTGGCCCCACGCCACCGCCATCGCAAAGGCCATGTAGCCCATGGCGCCGAGGAAGAACTGCACGGTGTGTTCCACCGCTTCGCGGAAGGCGAACTCCTCGGTAAACGTGAGCGTCATGACGAACAGCGCCGCAAACTGCAGCGGCATCGTCTTGTTACCGTACGCCACCATCATGCCGGCCAGGAAGGTCACCAGCACGAGCACCACCGGCAGGACGGCGTAGGGCGTGGCCACCGCCACGATGAAGGTGACAGCCGTGGTCAGCAGCACGCACGCCATCATTTCGTTGAACTTGTGCCGCAGCGGGCTGGGCAAGTCCATCAGGCTGGTGCACAGCGCACCGATCGACACCACCATCGCGCCCTGCAGATCCATCACCAGCAGCGCGAGCAGCGTCAGGCCGATCACGCCGGTGGCAGTGCGGATGCCGCGCGATACGTAGTGGCTGTAGAGAAAGGTGCGTGGGTCGTGGGCGTAGTCCATCGGCTGCGCGGATCAGGCGGCCGACTTGCCGCGTGCGGCGCGCGGTTCACGCACAACCTTGCGGCCGGCGGCGCGCTTGCCCAGCCATGCCGAGCGCAGCGGCGACGGGTCGGACGCCAGCGCCAACGTGAACTGCGGTGTGGCGTCAGTGGCGAGCGTCACGTCCAGCGCCATGAGCTCATCGCGGCGGAACACGTGCACGGACACCGTATCGCCGGCGCGATGCCGCGCCAGGGTCTTGTCGAGCTGACCAGCCGGCACGCGCAGGCCGTCCACCGCGACGATCAGGTCGCCGGCGGACAAGCCGGCACGCTGCGCCGGGCTGCCGTCGAATACCTGCTGCAGCTTGACGAAGCCGTTCTCGGCGCCCGATTTGACGCCCAGGGCAAGTGCCGTCTCGGCCGCCTTGCGCGTTGCGCTCACGCCCATCGCCTTGAACAGCGCGGGCAGCGGTGGATCGTCGCGCCCTTCGGTCAACTGGCGCACCAGCGTGCGCAGGCGCAGGCCGGTGATCTCTTCCATCAGGGCGGTCAACCCGGCTTCAGTCACGCCGCGCTGCGTGTGGCCGGCGGCATAGAAGTCGCGGCCGTACGTCACCCACAGGGCGCGCATCACGTCGTCGAGCGAACGCTCGCCGTCGGTCTGCGTGCGGATGGTCAAGTCCAGCGCCAGCGCCACGAGCGAGCCCTTGGTGTAGTAGCTGACGATGGCGTTGGGGGCGTTCTCGTCCTGGCGGTAGTACTTCGTCCACGCGTCGAACGAGCTTTCGGCCACGCTCTGCTTCAGGCGGCCGCTGCCGCGCAGCACGCCGTTCCATGTCTTGGCGACCATCTCCAGGTACTGCGCCTCGGAGATCAAACCCGAGCGCACCAGCATCAGGTCGTCGTAGTAGCTGGTGAAGCCTTCGAACAGCCACAGCAGCGGCGTGTGCACCTCGCGGTCGAGCGCATACGGCACGAAGGTAGCCGGCTTGATGCGCTTGACGTTCCAGGTGTGGAAATACTCGTGGCTGACGAGGCCGAGGAAGGTGCGATAGCCCTCGGTGGTCTCATCGCGGCCGGTCACGGGCAGGTCATTGCGTGCGCACATCAGCGCGGTGCTGGCGCGGTGTTCCAGGCCGCCATAGCCGTCGGTCGTGACCATCGTCATGAAGACGTAGCGGCGGTTGCTGTCGAGGAACGGGGCGGTGGCAGTCTGCGGCTCGAACAGGCGGATCTGTGCTTCACAGATGCGCTTGAAATCCCGCGCGATGCGCTCCAGATCGAGGTTCGGCACGCGGCCGGTGAAGACGGCATCGTGCTGCGCACCGCAGGCCTCGAACGAGACCATCTCGAAGGTGCCCATCTCGACCGGGTGGTCGATCAGCTCGTCGTAGTTGGCGGCTTCGTACCAGCCGAAACCGTAGCGCTTGGCGCCAGCCTTGCCCTGGATACGGCCGGTGGCCTCGCGCAGCGCGGTGGCCACACGCCAGCTACGGTAGGCGTCCCCTGCGGGCGGCTGGATGTCGATCAGGCAACGCTGATCGTCCGCGCCTTCCACACGCAGGAAGACCGATGTGCCGTTGAAGAAGCCGTGCGTCGCGTCCAGGTGCGCGGCCCGCACCGACAGGTCCCACGCGTAGACGTCGTACGAAACCGTCAGCGGCCCGCTGCACGGTGTAGCCCACCAGGTGTCCTTGTCGACCTTGGTCAGGCGCACCGGCTTGTTGTCACCCGATAGACCCGACGACGCCTCGATGCGCACGATGTTGCGCGCAAACTCCCGGATCATGTAGCTGCCCGGAATCCACGCCGGCAGCGAGAAACGCTGCCCCTGTGGATCTGGCGAATCGACCGTGACGGTGACGGTGAAAACATGCGCCTCGGGCGCGGCGGGGGCGATGGTGTAGCGGATCGGCTTCATGGCGGACATTGTAGCGTTGCCGTCCCATGCTGCCGAAGGCAAATCGTCCGGAAATCCGCCTAACGGTTGACGTCGACAACGACGCGCCCGCGCATCTTGCCGGCCATGATGTCGTGCGCAGCATCAATGGCCTCCGAGAGCGTCACCTCGCGTGTGATGGCCGCCAAGCGATCCGGCAGCAAGTCGGTCGCCAGGCGCTGCCATGCCGTCTGGCGTAGCGCACGCGGCGCCATCACGCTGTCGATGCCACACAGCGTCACGCCGCGCAGGATGAACGGGGCAACGGTGGCCGGAAAATCCATCCCCTGCGCCAGTCCGCAGGCGGTGACCACACCACCGTAGCGCACCTGGGCGCAGGCATTGACCAGCGTGTGCGACCCCACCGAATCGACCACCGCCGCCCAGCGTTCCTTCTGCAGCGGCTTGCCCGGCGCGGACAGCTCGGCGCGGTCGATCACATCGGCGGCGCCCAGGGCTTGCAGGAAATCCGCCTCGCTCGTCTTGCCGGTGGAGGCAACCACGCGGTACCCGAGCTTGCCCAGCAGCGCGATGGCGATCGAGCCCACGCCGCCCGAGGCGCCCGTCACCAGCACCTCGCCGTCGCCCGGTTTGACGCCGGCGCGCTCCAGCGCCAGCACCGACAGCATCGCCGTGTAACCCGCCGTGCCGATCGCCATGGCCTGCCGAGCATCGAGCCCCGCCGGCAGCGCGACCAGCCAGTCGCCCGAGAGGCGCGCGCGCTGGGCGAGGCAACCCCAGTGCGCCTCGCCGACGCCCCAGCCGTTGAGGACGACCGCATCACCCGTTTTCCAGTCCGGATGCGTGGAATCCAGCACCACGCCCGCACCGTCGATGCCGGCCACCATCGGCCACTTACGCACGACGGGGCCGCGGCCGGTGATGGCCAGGCCATCCTTGTAGTTGATGGTCGACCAGTCCACGCGGATCAGCACGTCACCCGCGGTCACGCTGTTGGCCAGTGCTTCGGGCGTCGACAATGCCGCGTCATCCAGGTCAACGATGTGGGCCAGCGGTCCGCCATCCTGCTTTTCCAGCATCAGCGCGCGAAACGGCATGCCAAGTCTCCAATGGTGTTGTGAATGCGAGCGCCCAAAGAAAAAGCGCCGGATCAACCGGCGCTTCATCTGGGCAATTTACGACTTCTTGAGCGCAGCGAACTTGCGCTCCAGCGTGGCCGCATCGATCAGGCCCGGGGCCCGCGAGCCGTCCGGGAAGATGATGGCCGGCGTGCCGGTCACGTTGAGCGACTGGCCCAGCTTCAGGTTGGCTTCCAGCGGCGTGTCGCAGGTGCCGGCGCCGCCTGGGGCGGTCTTGGCGGTCATCCAGTCGCGCCAGGCCTTGGCACGGTCGGCCGAGCACCAGATCTGCTTGGCCTTGGTGTTCGAATCTTCCGACAGGATCGGGAACAGGAAGGTGTAGACCGTGATGTTGTCGACCTGCGTGAGCATCTGCTCCAGCTTGTGGCAGTACGGGCAGTTGGGGTCGGAGAACACGGCGATCTTGCGCGCGCCGTTGCCCTTGACCCACTTCACCGCGCGGTCCAACGGCAGATCGGACCACTTGATGCGGTTCAGCTCGGCCAGGCGCTCTTGCGTGAGGTTGGTGGCGGTCTGCGTGTCGAGCAGGTCGCCGTTCAGGACGTAGCGGCCGGTGGCGTCGCTGTAGACGACCTGGCTGCCGAGGTTGATCTCGTACAGACCGGCCAGCGGCGACTTGCTGACGCTCTTGATCTCCACGTTGGAGCCCAGGGCCTTCTGCACCGTGGCCTTGACCTTGTCCAGTGCGGGCTCGGCGGCGCCCGCAGTCCCCGTCGTCAGCATGTAACCCGCGCCAATGGCGGCCACAGTAACCGCCGAGGCGATGGCCGCCACCCGAATACGAAACGACATAAAAGCTCCTGATACCCCGAAAGCGCTGATGATGCCTCAGCCCAGCGCGTGCTTAATCAATAAGCGTTTGATAAATGGCGTCATGCCCACCAGCGCCAAGCCCGCATTGCGTACCGTGCGGGGCAGCGCGCCCGGCAGGGCAAACAGCTTGTGCAGACCATCCGTGGCGGCCGTGAGCGACAGCAGGTCTTCGCGGCGGGCACGCTCGTAACGGCGCAACAACCTCAGATTGCCATGATCGCGCATGGTTTCACGTTCCGCCATCACCTTGCCAATTTCTGCGACATCCCGCAGACCCAGGTTCATGCCCTGCCCGGCCAGCGGATGGATCACATGGGCCGCATCGCCCACCAGTGCCACGCGCGGTGCGACCGCCCGGCTGGCGTGCTGCAGGATCAGCGGAAAGCCCTGCGCGGGGGTGATGTTCGACAGGCGTCCGAAGCGGGCGGCGATGGCGCCACCTGCGGCGGCCTCCACGGCACGGCAGAGCGCATCGGGCGACAGGGCCAACAGCTCACGCGCGTGCGCTTCATCGGCGGACCACACCATCGAGACACGGCGATCGGGCAACGGCAGCATCGCGAGGATCTCGCCGCGCGCGGGTGTGGCGTCGTCGGCTGCGGCGGCCTGCTCGGCCGAGGTACCGAGAAACCACTGCCACGCGGCGTCCTGATGCCAGTGCTCGGCCTGGAAGTTGGCGACCACGCCCAGTTGGCGGTACGGCCGTACCTCAGCCCGGATACCGGCCTGCTCGCGCACCCACGAGTGCTTGCCGTCGGCACCGATCACGCATTCGGCGCGAATCACCTGCCCGTCGGCCAGCGTCAGGCGCACGGCGTCTGCTTCCATCTCGAAGCCGGTGGCGGCGTGGGGGAAGGTCTGCACGGTGTGGGCGAAGCGCAGCGCGGTTTCCAGCGCGCGCTCGACCAGTGACGACTCGGCAATCCACGCCAGTTGCGGCGCGCCGGCGGCATAGGCGGAGAAATGCAGGTCGGGATGGAGGTGCTCGCCGCGCGCGGCTGCATCGTCGCCAAAGATGCGCATGTCGTGCACCGGCTGCACCCGCGTCATGTCGAGCGCGGGCCAGATGCGCAACTGTTCCAGCAACGCCTGCGAACTGGACGAGAACGCGTAGACGCGCGCATCCCAGGCATCGGGCCCGGTGGGTGCGGGCGATGGCGCGGGCGGCGCAATCAGCGCCACGCGCAAGCCGATCTGCGCAAGCCGCAGCGCGCACGCGCGCCCGACGATACCGCCGCCAACCACCGCCAGATGGTAGGCCGGTGCCTCCTTGGAAGCAGCCTTGGGAGAGGAAAACGCGGGTGTATTCATGGTGCGCCGATTATAGCGGCGGGGGCCGGTGCGACTTTGCGGCCGCGCAAATGTGTCACGGCAGGCACCTGGCGCTGACATGGGTCAGTCGGTATTTACGCCTACTCCGTCATTGAGGTGCGTCTACATCACTTACGAAGATTGCGGCGCGGGATGCATTTTCCGGCCACCCGAAGTGCGCCCCGCATCCCGAAAGTGGTCACGTCTTGGCATGCCCGCCGACCCGCAATGTGACGCCATTTCCACCTGAAAAACAGCGCTCAAGTCATCGCCCGGGATGGACGATAAAAGCGGGGCAATTCGACGTTTTGACGCGCACGACCCGCCGATAGAGTGCGGGTCCGATCCATGGATTCCTGATCGCCATGTGGACTCTCTCCCATATGACACCGCTGCCCAGGCTGATTGCCGGCGCGGCATTGCTGGCGCTGGTTGGCTGCGCGCAGTTGCAGACGCAGACGCCGCCCGCGCCCAACGCCCGCACCGCACCCGCAGGTGAGGTCTTGAGCTTCACCATTCCGCCCGATGCACTGGGCGCGCATGATCCGCAACTGACTGCCGTGCTGACCAAGGCCGGCGCGCTGGCTGCCGCGCAGAAGCGCCCGGCGACGATCCAGGTTGCCGCGCTGGGGCAGGACTTCCGCTACCTGAACCAAGCGCTGTGGAATGGCGTGCCCGCGCAACGCGCCGGTTATGTCCACCTGGAAAACCTGACCGTCAGCGCCAGCCAGCCGTATAGCGTGACGATCCGCACGCAGGATTAAGAGGAATGTCATGCGTATGACCCATCTACTCTTCCCACTGACCGTTGGCCTGTTAAGCGTGCCCGCATCTGCATTCGCCGCGCCACCCGATGCTTTGATGCCGGCAACGGCGGCAGCAGCGGCGGCCGACAAGGTCTATCCGCCCTTGCCCTCGTTGGCGATGCTGCCGCCGGGCGGCAGTGGTAGCGAGGTCGAACCCGCGCCCGCGGTACGCACGCGCGGCGGCAAACGCAAGGCGGCCTTCGTCCAGGTGCGCAAGGCAGCCGAGCCGGTGCCGCGCATGGTGGTGTCGGAAGCGTCGCACACGTATCTGGCCGGCATCGAGCATCAGCTTGAAGCGGCCTTACAGAAGTAACCACTCACCGATCGCCAGCCGGAGCCGTCATGGTCGCCACCCCCACCCTTCGCTTGATTTGTGGCCGAGTTGGCGCAGCGCTTCTACTGGCGCTGTCCAGCTTTGCCGTCAATGCAGCGGGTGATTGCTTTGAGCAGGCTGGCGCCTACCAGGGCGTCAACCCGACAGTGCTGCGCGCCATCGTGTGGTTTGAGTCGAAGGGCGATGCCAATGCGGTGCACCGCAACGCCGACGGCTCGGTCGATATCGGCCAGGCGCAGATCAATTCGATTCATTTCAGTACGCTGGCGCGCTATGGTGTGCCGCGCCGCGCGCTGACCGACGCCTGCGTCAACGTGTTCGTGGCGGCCTGGCTGCTCAAGCAAAAAATGGTTCGCCACGGAAACACGTGGCGCGCGATCGGCGCGTACCACTCCGAAACGCCTGCGCAGCGCGATGCCTACGCGCGCAGCATCCAGCGCGTGCTGGTGTCGTGGGGGGAACTGCGAGGTGCTCAGTAGTACGAGACCGTGGCGTAGGCCTGACGGGCGCCGATGGAGCGGCGCTCACCGCTGACCAGGCGCATCAGTTCGTCCTGGCGCGGGCAGACCAGCGCACGCACGCGGGCATCGTTGGCCAGGATGCGCATCATCAGGTCGCGCTTGCGTTGCAGCTCTTCGCGCGACAAGGCTGGGCGCTGGGCGTGGCCCAGACGTTCCATGTAGACCGCGCATTCGCGTTCCAGCGCGCTCACACCGTCCCAATCCCCGATTTCAGCGGCTGCGACCATCTCTGCAGACAGGGTGGCGATGGCCTCGTAGCTGGCGAACAGGCTGTCGTTGCTGGCAACCACGTGGGTCGGGCGGGCGGCGGTGGCGACGGTCCAGGACATGCTGTGCTCCCCATGCAGATTTGTTGTTTGGAGCAAGACAGTGCAATAGGCATGCCCGGTCCCTGCGGCACCCGTCTTTGCCACATCAAAATTGGCTCAGGGCCTTATCCCGCCTGGGTTGACGGGCAGGCTGGGGACTTCCCTACCCCCTTGCCGACATCCACTGTGGACGGGGTTTTGCGCAAAGTTGTTACGTTTCTGGAACGTAACGCGTAACGGCCCCGTAACGCGTTTTCGGCCCGCGCCCCTGGCCCGCCGGGATTCGTCTTGCTTACCCAATGTGGCTTCCTAGAATTTGACAGTGGCGCGCCGCAGACGGATTGCGGGGCCGCTTTCGTCCGCTTGTCTTCGATACGGCAGGCTGTCTGCCTGCCCGTTTCCGACCCTCCATCCGGGCCAAGCCCTGACAACGTCCGCCTCGGCCGATTGCCGTGGTCGCGCGCGCATTCATCAACCGCGTCGGCTGGAGGAAACCATGACCTATCACCTGGAAGGCAGGCTGCTCGAGGTCTGCAACTGCCGCGTCCTATGCCCGTGCTGGATCGGCGAGGACCCCGATTTCAAGGTCTGCGACACCATCGTGGCGTGGCATATGGACCAGGGCACGATCGAGGGCGTCGATGTGTCCGGCTGCACCATCGCCGCTGTCGCCCGCGTGCCCGGCAACATTCTGGAGGGCAACTGGACGGCGGCGATCTTCCTCAACGATTCCGCCTCGGACGAGCAGGAGAAAGCCCTTCTCAAGGTCTACACCGGCCAGGCCGGCGGTCCGATTGCCGAACTGGCCAAGCTGATCGGCAAGGTCGTCTCGGTCGAGCGTGCGCCGATCACGTTCGACATCGTGGGCGCCAAGGGCACGCTCAAGATTGGCACCGATTACTACGCCGAACTGGAACCGTACATGGGCCCGACCGGCCAGCAGACCACGCTGTCGGACACCGTGTTCTCGACCGTGCCCGGTGCGCCGGTGTTCGTGGGCAAGGCGCCGGTCTATCGCTCGAAGAACGCGGACATCGGCATCAATGTCGACCTCCAGAACCACAACGCGCTGCAGAGTACGTTCCTGTTTGATGCGTGAGTGCTGCGGCAACCATGCGCGTCACTGCGTCCCGCCATCAGCGCGTCTTCCTGCCGGTGCTTGCCGGCTTGGTGACACTTGCCTGGCTCACGCTGTGGCTGTGGGCGCGCAGCCCATATGGCCGCTATCTGGATCATGGCGACTGGACGGCCTCCGGCCCGGCGGCGTGGCTGTGCCGGGTGGTGCCGGCAGGTTCGCTCGTCGTGCCGGCGGCGCTCTACGCATTGGCCTGGACGCTGATGATTCTGGCGATGATGCTGCCGACCACGTTGCCGCTGTTCCGGGCCTTTGACCGCGTCGTTGTGGGGCGGGCAGATCGCCAGCGCTTGCTGGTGTTGCTGGGCGCCGGCTACCTCACCGCCTGGAGCGCGTTCGGCCTGCTGGCACATGGGCTGCATGCGGTGCTGCTCGCTGGGGTGGCGCGGGTGCCGCTGCTGGGCTGGCATGGCTGGCTGATCGGCGCGGCCACGCTGGCGGGTGCCGGTGCCTTCCAGTTCAGCGCGCTGAAGTATCGATGCCTCGACCAGTGCCGGTCGCCGCTGAGCTTCGTCATCAGCCATTGGCATGGCCCCGCGCCGCAGCGGCAGGCATTCCTGCTGGGGCTGCGCCACGGGCTGTTCTGCGTGGGGTGCTGCTGGGCGCTGATGCTGCTGATGTTCGTGGTGGGCGCGGGCAGCCTCGGCTGGATGCTGGTGCTGGCCGCCGCCATGGCCATCGAGAAGAACGTCGCGTGGGGACGTCGGTTGTCTGCGCCGTTGGGCGTGGCGCTGCTGGCGGGTGCCGCTGCGCTTGTGGCAACGCACCTCTGGGGCGCAGCGCCCCTCGCGTGATGGCCACCGTGGATGCCATGGATACCACCAGCGACGGCCAGCTCGCCCTGCGCACGGTGGTGCTCACCAGCATCACCATGGTGGCGTTCGCCTCCAACTCGCTGCTGTGCCGGCTGGCGTTGCAGCATGCGTCCATTGATGCGGCCAGCTTCTCAAGCATCCGGCTGGTGTCGGGCGCGCTCATGCTGGCCATCCTCGCGCGATTCAACGCTGGCCGGGCGCCAAAAGCCCGCACGGATTGGACCGCCGCGGCCATGCTGTTCACCTACGTCGCGTTCTTCTCGTTTGCGTATCTCACCTTGAGCGCGGGCACGGGCGCGCTGATCCTGTTCGGTGCAGTGCAGCTCACCATGCTGGGCGCGGGCCTGCGCGCGGGTGAACGGTTCGAACCGCTCGGCTGGGCGGGCTTTGCGCTGGCGCTGGGCGGGCTGATCTACCTGGTATCACCCGGTGTGACGGCGCCGACACCTCTGGGGGCCGCGTTGATGACGGTAGCCGGCGTGGCCTGGGGCGTATATTCGCTGCGCGGCCGCGGGCTCGACAATCCACTGGGCGCCACCGCCGGCAACTTCCTGCGTGCCGCGCCCATGGCGCTCGCCTTGAGTGCGGTGCTGGTCAGCCGCGCGCACGCCAGCCCGGTAGGGATCGCGCTGGCGCTGGCCTCTGGTGCGGTCACTTCGGGCATCGGCTATGTGATCTGGTATGCGGCCCTCAAGGGGCTCTCGGCGATCCGCGCGGCGGCGGTGCAACTGTCGGTGCCGCCCATTGCGGCGTTTGGTGCGGTGCTGTTCCTGGCTGAACCACTGACGCCGCGGCTGGCGGCGGCCTCTGCCGCCATCCTGGGCGGGATTGCCCTGGTGCTGGCCAGTCGCACCCAGCGCAAGCGCGCCGAGGCCGCGTCCTAGGGGCTAGACCCGACCCGGAGCGGTTACAATCACGCCTCTCCGTGAACGACGCGCACAGCCTTGATTCCGCTGTGCTGCTGCCGCCCCAGCGTCACGCAACCCCTTGATTTAGAGCCTTTTTCACCATGAGCCTCCAATGCGGCATCGTCGGTCTGCCGAACGTCGGCAAGTCGACCCTGTTCAATGCCCTGACCAAAGCCGGCATCGCCGCCGAGAACTACCCGTTCTGCACGATCGAGCCCAACGTGGGCGTGGTGGAAGTGCCGGACGCCCGCCTGCAGGCACTGGCTGACATCGTCAAGCCGGAGCGCGTGCTACCGGCAGTGGTCGAGTTCGTCGACATTGCAGGTCTGGTGGCAGGTGCGTCCAAGGGCGAAGGCCTGGGCAACCAGTTCCTGGCCAACATCCGCGAGACCGATGCCATCACCCATGTGGTGCGCTGTTTCGAAGATGACAACGTGATCCACGTGGCCGGCAAGGTCGACCCGATCGCCGACATCGAAGTCATCAACACCGAGCTGGCCCTCGCTGACCTGGGTACGGTGGAAAAGGCGCTGCAGCGCTACACCAAGGCCGCCAAGTCGGGCAACGACAAGGAAGCCGCCAAGCTGGTCGCCGTGCTGGAAAAGGCCCAGAAGGTGCTGGACGAAGCCAAGCCGGTGCGCGGCCTGAACCTGACCGATGAAGAGTGGGCGACGATCAAGCCGCTGTGCCTGATCACGGCCAAGCCGACCATGTACGTGGCCAACGTGCGCGAAGACGGCTTCGAGAACAACCCGCACCTGGACGCCGTGCGCGCCTACGCCGCGCAGACGAATTCGCCGGTGGTAGCCGTGTGCGCCGCCATCGAAGCCGAAATCGCTGATTTGGACGACGCCGACAAGGCTGAATTCCTGGCCGACATCGGCATGGAAGAGCCGGGCCTGAACCGCGTGATCCGCGCGGCCTTCAAGCTGCTGGGTCTGCAAACGTACTTCACGGCAGGCGTGAAGGAAGTGCGCGCCTGGACGATCCACATTGGCGACACCGCCCCGCGTGCGGCAGCGGCCATCCACACGGATTTCGAGCGCGGCTTCATCCGCGCCCAGACGATTTCGTACGACGATTTCATCCAGTTCAAGGGCGAACAGGGCGCCAAGGAAGCCGGCAAGATGCGCGCCGAAGGCAAGGAATACATCGTCAAGGACGGCGATGTGCTGCACTTCCTGTTCAACGTCTGATCCGGCAAGCGCAACGAAGAAGCCCCGCATTGCGGGGCTTTTTTCATGTCCGGCGATCGTGGCGACGGCGACTAGCGCAGCCCGTAGCCGTAGATGCTTCGGTCCGAACTCTCGTACCAGTTGCCCTTGGACCAGAACACCTCGTCGCGCGCGGCGTCGAAGCCAGCCACGCCCAGGTAGCCCGGGATCGCCAGACGATGCCAGGAGCGCCCCCAGTCGCGCGAGTAGAACACGGCGTCGCCCGAGATCTGCGCGCCGTCCGACGTCCACGGGTAGATCCACTTCGGCACGTGGTGGGTGCCGCTCACGTTGGCCACCAGCGTCTCCTGACCCGCCCAGAAGCCGCGCGTGTAAGCACTGGCGGAGAGCGGGTCGAACGACGTGGGCAGGCTGCCCTGCTCGCTCCAGGCCAGCGTGGCGGGGTCCAGCAGGGCCACCTGCATGCGCTTGTCGCTGGCATGGTCGATCAGGCCAATCACGCGGCCCGCGGGGCTGCGGTAAACCTCGTCGACCCAGGTGTCTTCCAGGCGTTGCGGCGCGCCCAACTGCCAGCGTCCGTCGACACGGCGCAGCTCTGCGCGGCTGGTTACCAGCACGGCGCCGGCGTAGTAAGCGCTGTCGGGGCGGCTGTAGCGGAAACGTTGCGAGACCCAAAGCACCGCGCGCTGGGCATCGAGCTGAACGACCTGCGCATGCACCTCGCCCTCTACGGCTTCAGCGCCCGAGCCCCACTCCACGCCCGACGGCGCCTTGCCACGCACGTGATCCACGTTGACCAGCATCGACGGAGGAACCGGCACGCGCTGCGCGGTCTTGCCGCCGTCGTTGGAGTAGAACAGCGCGACGGCGCGGCCTGAATCCGGCGCAGGGTTGTCCGGGCCGGCAGCTGCCGGGGCCTCTGCATCGAAGGACAGACCATCGCCCGAAGCCACGCTCCACAGTTCCTGCGTGCTGAACCAGCTCAGCTTGAGCGCCCAGGCGGAAACATTGGTGGTGTCCATGAACCCGGCGCGTTGCCAGGCCCAGGTCTTGCCCTGGTCGTCGCTGCGGAACACGGCGCTCTGCTGGATGCCATCGCCGCTGGCAGAAGCCGGGCGGTCCTGGCTCGTCAGCAGATAAAGCGTGCGCCCGTCAGGAGTGGCCTGCAGGCAAGTGGTGCCGCTGACCGTGGCCACCAGCTCGAACTGGCCCTGCGCATTCAGACGAGAGAGGTAGGAGGTTGTACGTTCGCGCGGGCCGGCACGCTCATCCCCGGACGTAGCCTTGTCGCGCAGCAACGCATCAATATCGATGGGGTGGGTATCGCCGGGCATCACATCGCGCGAGCCCTCGTAGCTGCCAATCAGCCAGGTTGATTGCGGCGTGACGGTCACGCCCGTGCACATCTGCTCCATGCCGCGCTGCTCGACAAAGGCGACGGTGCCCAGCGTGCGCTGGTTGGGGCTGGCGCCACCGATCTCGAACTTGGCCACGGTGATCTTGCCCATGTACCAGGCCGGCGCGGCCAGCAGGATGACCAGCCCGACACGGCGCAAAGTCTTGTTGGAGAAACGGGAGCGGAGCATGGTTGGCGCACCTTGTGCAAAGCGCGCCACGATAGCAAAGCCATGTTAACGGCGGTTAACCACGCTTGGCGTTCTAACGTCGCGCCACCTGCGGCTGGATGCCGTCTCCGCACCAGTTGGCCCGCATGCGGCGGCCATCGCGCAGGTCGATCACCGTGTCGAATTCAGTCGACTGCGCGCCGGCAAACAGATAGCGGTAGCGCGTGTTCTCGAACGCGATCTTGAAGCCAGCGGGCACCTGGGCCTCAGGCAGACGTTTCAGCGGGCCGAAGCGCGGCACGCCGTCGCGCTCGGGCGTCGCGAGATCGGACACCTGGCCGCACAGCGGGCCACTGCCGCGCGCCAGATCATGCAGCGAGATAAAGCCGATCTCGTCGACGAGGTAACCGGCCGCCGGCCCGTTGAGGCGGCCGACATAGGTGCGATCGACCACGGTATCGCCCACTGCCGAACCCATTTCCTCAAGCTGGAACACGCGATTGCCGCCGATGCCCAGCAGCTCATCACTATCGGCGAGCTGGAAGTAGACGAAATCCGGCGCGTTGCGAATGCGCACGACCTTGTAGACCTCGCCGAAATACAGGATGTCGTTACCGCTGCGGGCAATGCGGAAGTTCGATGCCGTGGTGTTGCGCACGAGTTCACTCCGGCATTTCAGCCCGGGCAGCCCCGGCACCGGGCATGTCGATGGCAGCATCTGAAAGGTGGCCGCGCGCGCACCATCCAGCGGCTTGCCCTTCACGTAGATGTGCTGGCCATCGCTGATCACATTGGAGTACAAAGGCTGCGCGAAGGCCAAGACGGTCAGGCTCGGGCGCACGTCAGGGCGCAGCTTGATGCCGTCCAGCGCATCAATCTCGTAGACCCGGCCACCGTTGACGGCGAAGGTCTCATCAAACACCGTCACCGGCCCCGGCGCCATGCCTGGCACAGGTGTCTCGTCGTGGTAGATGCGCGTGCGGTCTCGGGCCCAGGCGGCATCGGCAGCGGCACCCTGCGGCGTGAAGACCTGAAAGCTGGCCGCATCTGCGCCGGCAATCGGCGAGGTGTATGAGAACACCATGCGACCATCCGTCGCATAGCCCTGACCGAGCGGGCGCAAGCTCGCACCATTCTGCGTGAGCCGGTAGTAGTTGCGAACCTCGGACACCTCGTTGCGCTGAAGCGGCCCCGGGATCAGGCACGAGGGGTTGAATGCCGGCCCGCCACCCGCACACGCACGCGACGTGTTCACATCGGTGGTGATGAAGTAGCCCTGGCCGTCGATCACGCCAAAGCGGTCACTGCGCATCTCGATGGCGTGGTGCTTGCAAGCGTTGGTGCGTTCCGGCCGCAGATCAGAGATGGATTGCCCCGGCTTCGCGGGCGGGTACCAGTACTCAGTACAGCTTCGCACTGTATAGGCCAGGCCAGCCGCCGGCAGGCTCAGCAATGTTGCGGCGACTGCGAGCAGGCCGGCTAGCCGTGCACGCCGCATCAGCGTCCGCCCCGCAGCAAACCCCACGCGGCCGGCACCACCATTGCGCCGATCACCGCCGCCGTCCACGCCATGATCTGCCCGTCGGCGTACAGGTGCGCGAACTGGCCGCCGTAGTAGCCAACCAACGCGCCGATCACGCCGGCCACCAGCGCGGCCAGCCAGCCGAGGCGTTTGCCGCCCGGATGCAGCCAACGCGCTGCAGCCCCCACTGCCAGCCCGATCCATAGCGGCCCGATCCACCCCATTGCCTGTTCTCCGTATTGCCGTGCGCGATTTTGCGATGCGTCGCGATTCAATTGGACGCGTACCTTAGCGCAAGGCAGGGCGGAAAACCACACAGAAGGCAACCACAGCGCACCCGCTGTCAGGTGATGCATAACCAACATTTTGGCGTCGAACGACGGTTCGATTGCCCTGTGCCCTGCCGAGCGTCGGGGCCGGCGTTATAATCGTGGGTGCTCAAAATTCGTGCCGTTCATTCTTAACCGGCCGCCCCACATGCAGTTGCTGACGCTCGGAATCAACCACCACACTGCGCCGCTTTCCCTGCGCGAGAAGGTGGCGTTTCCGCTCGAACAGCTCCAGCCCGCACTGGCCACGCTGCGCCAGCATCTGCCCCGCCGCAAGAGCACGGCCGAGGCCGCTATCCTGTCCACCTGCAATCGCACCGAGCTGTACTGCGCCACCGACGGCAACCTGCCCGAAGATATGGCGCACGAGCACGCGATCCGCTGGTTGGCCCACCACCACAACATCGACCCGGGCGAACTTGCGCCCCACGTCTATTCGCTGGGTCAATCGCTGGCCGTGCGTCACGCATTTCGCGTGGCCAGCGGGCTCGATTCGATGGTGCTGGGTGAGACGCAGATCCTCGGCCAGATGAAAGACGCCGTGCGCACCGCCACCGAGGCCGGCGCCCTGGGCACGTACCTGAATCAGCTCTTCCAGCGCACCTTTGCGGTTGCCAAGGAAGTGCGCGGCACGACGGAGATCGGCGCGCATTCCGTGTCGATGGCTGCTGCCGCCGTGCGCCTGGCGCAGCGCATCTTCGAATCGATTGCCGAGCAGCGCGTGCTGTTCATCGGCGCCGGCGAGATGATCGAACTGTGCGCCACCCACTTCGCCGCGCAGAAGCCGCGCGAGGTGGTGATCGCCAACCGCACACTCGAGCGTGGCGAGAAGCTGGCCGAAGCCCTGTCGAACCAGGGCCTGAACGCCCGCGCCTTACGCCTGGCCGAACTGCCGACCAAGCTGGCCGAGTTTGACATCGTCGTCTCGTGCACCGCCAGCACGCTGCCGATCATTGGCCTGGGGGCCGTGGAACGCGCCATCAAGCAGCGCCGCCATCGCCCGATGTTCATGGTCGACCTGGCCGTGCCGCGCGACATTGAGCCCGAAGTCGCACGCCTGTCGGACATCTTCCTCTATACCGTGGACGACCTCGGCGCCATCGTGCGCGAGGGCAATGCGCTGCGGCAGGCCGCTGTGGCGCAGGCCGAGGCCATCATCGAGACGCGCGTGCAGAACTTCATGCACTGGCTCGACGCACGCAGCGTGGTGCCCGTCATCCGCGACTTGCACGCACAGGCTGAAACGCTGCGCCAAGGCGAACTGGAGCGCGCCCAGCGCATGCTCGCGCGTGGCGACGATCCGGCGCTGGTACTCGAAGCGCTGTCGCAAGCGCTCACCAAAAAATTCCTCCACGGCCCGACGCATGCGCTCAACCATGCGCAGGGCGAAGGCCGCGAACAGCTGATCGACCTGCTGCCGGCACTGTTCCGCCAGTCCAGCCACTCCGAGCGCTAGCGGCGCGCTGGCTCTGCGTGCCGCTCCGGTACGCATTTTCTGGCGCGGTATCATGCGCCGCCTTCGCCCCTAGCCGCCTTTGGCATCCACTTCTGCGACTGCCCGAATGAAGCCCAGCATGCTGTCCAAGCTCGACCAACTGGCCGAGCGCACCGTCGAAATCAACGCGCTGCTCGCGCGCGAAGACGCCACCGCCAACCTCGATCAATACCGCAAGCTCACGCGCGAACACGCCGAGCTGGAACCCGTGGTTGCGCAATTCGCCGCGTGGAAGCAGGCCGAGGATGACATTGCCACCGCGCAGGAGTTGCTGGCCGATCCGGACATGAAGGCATTTGCCGAAGACGAACTTCGCGCCGCGCGTGACCGGATGGAAGCGCTCGAAAGCGAACTGCAGCGCCTGCTGCTGCCGAAAGACCCCAACGACCACCGCAACATCTTCGTGGAAATCCGCGCCGGCACGGGCGGCGATGAATCCGCTCTTTTCGCGGGCGACCTGCTGCGCATGTACACGCGCTTTGCCGAACGCCAGCGCTGGCAGGTCGAGATCGTGAGCGAATCCCCATCGGACTTGGGCGGCTATAAGGAAGTGATCGCGCGGCTGGTGGGCGAAGGCGCGTACTCGCGCCTGAAGTTCGAATCAGGCGGCCACCGCGTGCAGCGCGTGCCGGCCACCGAGGCGCAGGGGCGCATTCACACGTCCGCCTGCACCGTGGCGATCATGCCCGAGGCCGATGCACTGGCCGACATCCAGATCAACCCGGCGGACCTGCGCATCGACACCTTCCGTGCGTCCGGCGCGGGTGGTCAGCACATCAACAAGACGGACTCCGCCGTGCGCATCACCCACCTGCCGACCGGCCTGGTGGTGGAGTGCCAGGACGACCGCAGCCAGCACCGCAACAAGGACCGCGCCATGCAGGTCCTGGCCGCACGCCTGAAAGACCGCCAGGAGCGCGAAGCCCAGGCCAAGGAAGCCAGCGCGCGCAAAAGCCTGATCGGCTCGGGTGACCGCTCCGACCGCATCCGCACATACAACTTCCCGCAGGGCCGCGTGACCGACCACCGCATCAACCTGACGCTGTACAAGATCGACGCGATCATGGACGGTGACCTGGATGAACTGGTGGGCGCGCTGGCCGCCGAGCACCAGGCCGAACAGCTTGCTGCCCTGGGCGAGGACATCTAACGCGCTCGATTGTTAAAAAGCGGTCCTCTCGTAACATTCGCTTGCGTTTGATACAGCTTTGCACGGTGGCGTGCCGACTGCCCGTTCCTATAATCGACTTCGATCGCGCCGAGTGCGCCGCCGGTCGCACCCGGTGGTCATCTTCCCTGACAGGCGCGGCAACCACCACGACGATTAGGAGAATCTCAATGCGTACCCAACTGCTGGCCATCACCGTTGCCACCACCCTCGCCCTCGGCCTGGCTGCCTGCGGCAAGAAGGACGAAGCTCCGGCGGACGCCGCCAAGAGCGCGATCCAACAATCGGCCGATGCCGCCAAGAGCGCCGTCGACAGCGCCAGCAACGCCGTCGGCCAAGCCGCTTCCGGCGCACAAGCCACCATGGATGCTGCTTCCGGCGCAATGGCTGGGGCCAAAGACGCCGCTTCGGGTGCCATGACGCAAGCCAAGGACGCCATGAATCAAGCCAAGGATGCAGCCAAAGACGCCGCCAACAAGGCTGCCGATGTCGCCAAGGAAGGCGCCGACAAGGTCAAGGACGCCACCAAGCAATAAGCCGCACGCTTGGTTGCACTTGCCTGACGGGCCCGGATACTCGGGCCCGTGTTATTTTGTGCGCCCGATCTTTGCCGTAGCCGCCCCACCGTGTCGCCCGTCTCCGTGATTCCGCCCGAAACCCTGGCTCGCGTGGCCGATGCACTGGCCGCCCTCACGCGCGCCGGCCTGCCTGCGCTGGAGGCCCGCATGCTGGTCTCGCACGCGACCGGCCTGTCGCGCGTACAGCTCATCACGCAAGACACGTATGGCATTGACGAGGCCGTGCGCCAACAGCTCAGCGAACTCGCCGCACGCCGCCTGGCCGGCGAGCCGATGGCCTATCTGCTGGGCGATCGTGAATTCTTTGGCCGCACGTTCAAGGTAACGCCAGCGGTACTGATCCCGCGTCCCGATACCGAACTGCTGGTCGAACAGGCACTGGATCGCATCGAAGAACGCGACGCCCCCGATGTACTGGATATGGGCACCGGCAGCGGCATCATCGCCATCACCATTGCGCTGGCACGGCGCGATGCATGCGTATGGGCCACCGATGCCTCAGCCGATGCGCTGGCCGTGGCGATGGGCAACGCGCAAGCGCTCGGCGCCGCGAACCTGCATGCTGCACTGGGCGACTGGTACGGCGCGCTGGCCGAAACCGACGCGCCACACGTCTTCGATCTGATCGTCAGCAACCCACCCTACATCGCCGCCACCGACGAACACCTCGGCCAGGGCGACCTGCGCTTCGAACCCCCCAGCGCCCTCACCGATCACGACGATGGCCTGCGGCATCTGCGCACCATCGTCAGCGGCGCCCCGGCATGCCTGGCGGCCGACGGCTGGCTGCTGCTCGAACACGGCTACGACCAGGGCGAGGCCGTGCGCGCATTGCTAACGCAGGCGGGCTTTGCCGATGTCTTCACCGCACAGGATCTGGCGAGCCACGATCGCTGCAGCGGCGGACGCTGGCCGACCGCCAAAACCCCGGCCTGAAACGGCGCAGGCCGAATCTCGCTAAAATAGGTGGGTTTTCCAATGCGGATGCGGCAGCCGTCGCCTCCCCTTACCGAATCGAGTCTCCCCATGAGCACCACGCACGAAAAGATCGACCAGATCGTCAAAGGCCACCCCGTTGTCCTCTTCATGAAGGGCACGGCGCAATTTCCGATGTGCGGCTTCTCGGGCCGCGCCATCCAGATCCTGAAGGCCTGCGGCGTGGATCAGCCGCACACCGTCAACGTGCTGGAAGACGACGAGATCCGCCAGGGCATCAAGGAATACGCCAACTGGCCGACCATTCCGCAGCTCTACGTGAAGGGCGAATTCATCGGTGGCTCGGACATCATGATGGAGATGTACCAGAGCGGCGAACTGCAGCCGCTGCTGGCGGCCTGATTGCCGATCACTCAACGCGTCCTCATTTCAGCGTGACCGCGCCTGTATCCTCCGCCCGATCCGCCACCGTTGATGCGCAGCGCACGCGCCGCATCATCGTGGCGATCACGGGTGCGTCGGGGGCAATCTACGGCGTGCGGCTGCTGCAGGTTCTGCAGGAGTTGCGTGCATCAGCGGGGGTGGAATCGCACCTGCTGATGTCGCCTGCAGGGCTGATGAACGTGCAGCACGAGCTGCACATGACGCGCGAAGAAGTGGAAGCGCTCGCGCACGTGGTGCATAACGTGCGCGACATCGGCGCGACGATTGCCAGCGGCTCATTCGCTGCCGAGGCGATGGTGGTGGCGCCGTGCTCAATGAGAACACTGGCGGCCGTCGCGCACGGCCTGTCGGACAACCTCATTGCGCGCGCGGCAGATGTCACGCTCAAGGAGCGCCGCCGCCTGATCCTGATGGTGCGCGAAACGCCACTGAACCTCGCGCACCTGCGCAACATGACGGCCGTGACCGAGATGGGCGGCATCGTTTTCCCGCCCGTGCCGGGCTTCTACCAGCGCCCCAAGACCATCGACGACCTGGTCGACCACACGGTGGGGCGCGTGCTCGATTTGCTGGGCCTGCCGCAGACGCTGGCGCCGGGCTGGCCGGGGCTGCATTCGGTCGACTAGCCCACCCGCTTGCCGCGAATCAACGGCGACCGCCGTGGTAGTTGAAGTACACCGACGGTCCCCAATAACCGTAACCGCCGTAGTAAGCCGGATAGGCCGGATAGGCCGGCGCCGCGTAGACCGGTGCGGGCGCAACCGCCACCGGTGCCGGATACACCGCACACCCCCCAAGCGTCGCAGCCAACAGGGCCAAAGCCACGATTTTCATGATTAGCGTCCTTCGGCCCCGTCAATGAGGCCATGCGGACGTTATAAGCCGGTGCGGGCGACGCCGGGGTCATGCGGGTGTAAAGGATGTAACGGGACACTACGCGTGTGTGTCCGTAAGCGCACTACTGTGGCGTCGCCTTCCCCGTGGCTGGCTTGCCCGATGCGGCAGGCACCGATGCCGCCACACCGGAAGCCGGCTTGGGCGCATCGGGGTCCACTTCTGCGCGCATCTGGTCCATCACTGCACCAGCGCGCGGCGCCCAGAGAAACTCCACCGTACCGTTCTGCGGTTCTTCGGGAATCGCATACATCGTCACGATGGTCTGATGTCCCGCCCAACGCGCGCGCAGTGAATCGACCGTCTTGCCCGACTTCAGCTTGAGCGGCGCCTTGCCTTCCTGCGCAGGCTTGCCATAGCGATCGGACAGCGCCTGGAAGATGCGCTGCTCAGTATCCACACCGCGCGTGGGCACGAACATGCCGGCGATGTTGCCGTCCTGGTCGATCAGCAGCACCGCCTGAGGGCCGTCCATCAGCTCAGGACGTTTTGCCGACGGCACCCCCAGCGAGCGCGTGCGACCGTGCGATTCCAGTGTGTCGGAACAGTATTCGGAGACATCCTTGCCGCCCGCGGCGCGCACGTCTTCGCACGAGGGCAGCTTGCGCAGCGGCTTGCCGAGCGGGAAGGCATCGAGCAACACGGCCACGTCATCCGGATCACGCACCGCCTTGGCCGGTGCTGCGGCCTTGGGTGCCGCCTTGGCCGCAGATGCAGCAAACGCCACTGGCGCCAGCAGCGAGGTCGAGAAAGCGAGCGCTACAGCGCCGCGCGTCCAGCAAGTCATGCGAACTCCATGAAGGAAAGAGCCGAGAGTGTGCCATGCACGCATGGCGGGCGATGGCGAACGCGATTCTGACCCGACGGGCGGGGTCGCGTTCCCTCGCACGACAGGCTGCCCCAACGAAAAGACGAGGCTTACACGCAACTTGACACGGTTATGGGCGGAATACCGGCGGAAACGTTATCAAAATGTTGCCGGTTTTGATCTCGTAAAGGTCCGGCGGGTAAAATCCCGGGGGCACAGACGAATGATCGGCAGGCCCAAGCATCACTTTCCCCCAACCTGCCGCACAGTACGCGATCTCATTTTGAACACTCCCGACGCTGTTCCCTTCCATTCCAGCCCGTCCCGCCGGACTCGCTCGCTTGCCGGCTATGCACGGCTGGCTGTGGGCCTGCTGGCACTGGCTTCGGCACATGCGGCTCTGGCCTTCGGCTTCAATGACGTGGCCGTACGCGCCAAGCAACTGGCGACCAAGCCCTACCAAGCCCCGACCGAAACGCTGCCACGCCAGTTGCGCGAACTTCGCTACGATCAGTACCGTGAGATCCGCTTCAAGTCGGACCAAGCCTACTGGCGCCGCGACAAGCTGCCGTTCGAACTCGGCTTCTTCCATGAAGGCTCGTACTACGACCAGCCGGTGAAGATCAACGAGGTCTCGCCGGCCGGCATACGCGAGATTCGCTTCGACCCGCGCCTGTTCGACTACGGCCCGGTCAAGCTGGACGCCAAGCAACTGCAGCACCTGGGTTTTGCCGGCTTCCGCGTGCACTACGCGATGAACACGCCCAAGTACAAGGACGAAGTGATCGTCTTCCTGGGCGCGTCGTACTTCCGCGCGATCGGCAAGAACCAGGTCTATGGCCTCTCCGCGCGCGGCCTGGCCATCGACACCGCGCTCAACTCGGGCGAGGAATTCCCCCGCTTCACCGATTTCTGGATCGAGCGCCCGGCGGCCAATGCCAAGGAGTTGACGGTCTATGCGCTGCTGAATTCGCGCCGCGCCACGGGTGCGTACCGCTTCGTCATCAAGCCCGGTACCGACACGGTGGTCGACGTAAAGGCGCAGGTCTACATGCGCGAAAACGTCAGCAAGCTGGCCATTGCCCCGCTCACCAGCATGTTCTTCTTTGGCGAGAACCAGCCGGCCAGCGCGCTGGACTTCCGCCCCGAGGTGCATGACTCCGACGGCCTGTCGGTGCTCTCCGGCACGGGTGAATGGATCTGGCGACCGCTGACGAATCCCAAGCGCCTACTGGTCAGTTCGTTCTCGACCACCAACCCGGGCGGCTTCGGCCTGATGCAGCGCGACCGCGCGTTCTCCAGCTACGAAGAGATCGGCGACCGCTACGAACTGCGCCCGAGCACCTGGATCGAGCCCGTGGGCAAGTGGGGCGCCGGCCGCGTGGAGCTCGTGCAGATTCCGACGCCAGACGAGACCAACGACAACGTGGTTGCCTACTGGGTGCCCGAGAACCCGCCCAAGCCGCAGCAGCCGTACAACTTCGAGTACCGCATGCTGTGGCAGAAAGACGGCGACAAGAAGCCAGCGCTGTCCTGGGTCACGCAGACACGCCGCTCGCACGGCTGGACCACCAAGCGCCCAGATGAGCGCAAGCCCGACGACACGATCGCCTTCGTGGTCGATTTTGAAGGCCCGGCGCTGGCCAAGCTGCCGCCCAATGCACCGGTCGAACCGGTGTTCTCGGCAGATGCCAACGGCAAGATCGAATCGATCTTTGGCCAACCCAACACCGCGACCGGCGGCTGGCGCGTGACCGTGCGCCTCAAGCGGGTCGACGACGACAAACCCATCGAGCTGCGCGGCTACCTGCGCAGCGGCGGTACCGGAATTTCTGAGACGTGGAGCTACCTGCTACCGCCGGGCTGAACGTGACGACAGCCCAGAATGGCGGCACAGCCGCCTCCGCCAGCCCGGCCACGATGCCCTCTCCCGAGTCCGTGGCCGATCGCTATCTTGAGGCGCTTCCGCTCGCTGCCGAGGCGCGCGCTGCGCTCGTACGTGATGCGGCCATTGCGGCGGGTGACGATGATGCGGCGGCGCTTGCCAAACTGCACCGCGCGCTGGCCAAGCTCGACCCGGCGCAGACGACTTCGCTCGAAGCCGAGGCACCGGCTTACGCATCAGTAGGTACGCGCCTGGACGCCGCCTACGGCGCCACGCGCGCTGATGCCGCATCGACGGAGCCGGCTGCCGAACCTGCACCGCCGGTCGAACACGACAACGAAGGCCGTATCCACCTGGACACCGGCCCCACGCCCGCCCGTCGTTCGATGGTGCCTTGGCCGTGGGTGCTCGGGCCGATCTGGCGCGCACGCAACGCCTTTGACCGCTGGATGCACGGCGGCAAAAAGCCCCAGCCCTATGAAGCACCCGATTCGCCGGACCCAAAGGGCATCTGGCGTTTTGTCGGCGCACGCCGCCGCCTGACGCTGCTCGCGCTGATGATTGCGCAGACCGTCGCCGCCACCTGGGCGATGAGCACGGTGCTGCCGTATCACGGTCACGACTGGCTTGAGGCCATCATCATCGTGCTGTTTGCGGTGCTGTTCTGCTGGGTGTCGGCAGGGTTCTGGACGGCCATCACCGGCTTCCTGCTGCTGGCCTTCCATGGGGACCGCTTCGTCATCTCGCGCCGCGCCTCGCCCGATGCCGTGATTCCGGACGATGCACGTACCGCCATCGTCATGCCGATCTGCAATGAGGATGTGCAGCGCGTGTTCGCGGGCCTGCGCGCGACATACGAATCGCTGGAGCGTACGGGGCATCTGGAGCACTTCGATTTCTTCGTGCTGTCAGACTCCGGCGACGCGGACATCCGCACCGCAGAGGCCGACGCCTGGCTGCACATCTGCCGAGCGCTCGATGGCTTTGGCCGTATCTTCTACCGCTGGCGCCGCCACCGCGTGAAGCGCAAGAGCGGCAACATCGACGATTTCTGCCGGCGCTGGGGCGGCAAATACCGCTACATGATCGTGCTCGACGCCGACAGCGTGATGAGCGGCGATTGCCTGACGCGTCTGGTGCAATTGATGGAAGGCGCACCGTCCGCCGGCATCATCCAGACCGCGCCGCGTGCTGCCGGGCGCGATACGCTGTACGCACGTATCCAGCAGTTCGCCACGCGCGTGTACGGGCCGCTGTTCACCGCCGGCCTGCACTACTGGCAACTCGGTGAATCGCACTACTGGGGCCACAACGCCATCATCCGGCTGGACCCGTTCATCAAGCACTGCGCGCTCGCGCCGATTCCGGGCAAGGGCTCGCTGTCGGGCGAGATCATGTCGCACGACTTTGTCGAAGCCGCGCTGATGCGCCGCGCCGGCTGGGCCGTGTGGATCGCCTACGACCTGGACGGCAGCTACGAAGAGATGCCGCCCAACCTGCTCGACGAGCTGGGCCGCGACCGCCGCTGGTGCCACGGCAACCTGATGAACTTCCGCCTGTTCGGCGCACCGGGCTTCCACCGCGTGCACCGCGCGGTATTCATCACCGGGGTGATGGCGTATCTGTCGGCGCCGCTGTGGTTCCTGTTCCTGCTGCTCTCCACCGCGCTACTGGCCAAGCACACGCTGATCGCGCCGGAGTACTTCACGCAGCCGCGCCAGCTCTTCCCGATCTGGCCGGAGTGGCATCCGGAAAAGGCCGCCGCGCTATTCTCGGCCACCGCCACCGTGCTGTTCCTGCCGAAGATCCTCAGCGTGCTGGTGCTGTGGGCACAGGGGCCGAAGCGCTTCGGCGGCGCACTGCATCTGGCGGCGTCGATGGTGATCGAAGCCGCGTTCTCGGTGCTCGCTGCACCCGTGCGCATGCTGTTCCACACGCGTTTTGTGACGGCCGCCTTTCTTGGCTGGAAGGTGCACTGGAAATCGCCCCCGCGTGAAGACGCACAGACGCACTGGAGCGACGCGGTGCGCCGCCATGGCCTGCACACGGTCATCGGCGTCGTCTGGGCAGGCATCGTCTACTGGCTGAACCCGAGCTTCCTTTGGTGGCTGTCGCCAGTGGTCGGGGCGCTGATCGTGTCGATCCCACTATCGGTGCTCTCGAGCCGCGTGAGCCTGGGCCGGCGCATGCGCCGCCTGCACCTGTTCATGATCCCCGAGGAAGTGCGGCCGCCGCGCGAGCTGCGCGCCACGCGCAAGCATCTGCGCAATGCGCCGCCCACGCCCGACTTCCGTCAGGCCGTGGTTGACCCCGTGACCAACGCGCTGATGTGCGCAGTTGCGACGACGCGCTTTCCGCAAGACAAGCGTCTGGTGGCAGTGCGTGAGGCGCACGTGCGTCATGCGCTGGAGGTCGGCCCCGACAAGCTCACTGGCAAGCAAAAGCTGGTGCTGCTGTCGGATCCGTTCTCGCTGTCAGCGCTGCACTTGGCGGTGTGGTCGTCACCTGAGCAGCGTGCGGCTTGGGAGCCTGCGCAAAGCTGACCGACCCGCCCCCCCTGAACTACCGCGCCCCACCAGCGTCTTGCCGGTGGGGCGTTTTACTTTCCGTTACATCCGTAGGATTTGCGTATCACCTGATCGGGCTTGCGGTTCATAGAATGGCTTCACGAACCTGATACACGAAGTCGTCGGCAATCTTGCCCGGCCTCGCAACCGAAGGAGAAGCATCATGAAACGCACACTGCTCGCATTCGTTCTGGGTGGCGCCGCGCTGTGCGCCTCGACGGCGGCGCTGGCGCATGTGGATGTCGGCGTGGCGATCGGCGTGCCTGCGCCGGTCTACGTGGCCCCGGCGCCTGTGTACGCACCGCCCCCGGTCTATCGCCCGGCTCCGGTCTACTACGCACCGGCACCGGTGGTCTACGGTGGTGGTTACTACCGTGGCCGTGACGACTGGCGTGAACGTGAATGGCGCCGTCACGAATGGCGTGAGCGCGAATGGCGCCACGACAATGGCTGGCACCGCGGCTGGGATCGCTGAGACCCGCCGATCAACGGAAACAGGCAAACGGGCCGCTCACACGAGCGGCCCGTTGCTTTTGCACGCGACGCCCCGCATGCATCGCAAACCGACCTATGCTGACGTAGCGGCCACTGCAATCCCGCCGCCCGGCCGCACAGCACACGGGAGGACGCCATGTCGATCTCCAGCACCCTCGACGGCTGCCTGCGCAGCAAAGGCTGCCTGTACGAGGTGATTCGCCATCCGCATACCCACACCAGCACAGAAACCGCGCAATCCGCGCATGTCCCGGGGGACCGTCTGGCCAAGACGCTGTTGCTTGAGGACAAGCTCGGCTATGTCGCGGCTGTGTTGCCGTCGACATATCACCTGCATCTGTCGGAGCTGCAAAAGGCATCGGGCCGCGACGACCTGACGTTGGCCGATGAATCCGAGCTGCGCGAAGTCTTCAAGGACTGCGATGCCGGTGCCGTACCGCCAGTGGGCATGGCTTATGGCATGCCGACGTATCTCGACAGCAGCCTGATGACCCATCGCGACGTCTACTTTGAAGCCGGAGACCATGAGAACGTCGTGCACATGGACATGGATCAGTTCATGGCGCTGATGCGCGACGCAAAGACCGCGCACTTCGCCTATCGGATGCAGGGCATCCTGTTTTGACGGGAGGCCATCATGGCCGACGACGTCGTCATCACGGCCCGCAACAACGGGCCGTATCACATCAAGGGCGCGTTTCACATCGTCACCCAGGGCGGGCGCGAGTTGCCGGTGGAGGACGGCCAGGCATGGCTGTGCCGCTGTGGGCACTCGTTGAACAAGCCGTTCTGCGACGGCTCGCACAAGCGCGCCGAGTTCGATAACGATCTCGACGCGCCGCCCACGGTCGAGGCAGATCGCTCACCGTAGACCGGGATGCGGGCATGCGAGCAACAAAGCTGCCCGCATCCCGCTTAACGCACGACCGGCTTGTAGCGGATGCGCTTGGGCTTGGCACCCTCTTCGCCCAGACGCTTCTTCTTGTCGGCTTCGTATTCCTGGTAGTTGCCCGGGAAGAATTCGACGTGCGAGTCGCCTTCAAACGCGATGATGTGCGTGGCGATGCGGTCGAGGAACCAGCGATCGTGCGAGATCACCATCACGCTGCCGGCAAACTCCAGCAGCGCGTCTTCCAGTGCGCGCAGCGTTTCCACGTCGAGGTCGTTCGACGGTTCGTCCAGCAGCAGCACATTGCCGCCCGAGATCAGCGTCTTGGCCAGGTGCAGGCGCCCGCGCTCACCGCCCGACAGCGTTCCGACATGCTTCTGCTGGTCACCGCCCTTGAAGTTGAAGCGGCCGATATATGCGCGCGATGGCGTCTCATAACGGCCGACCGTCAGGATGTCGGAGCCGTTCGAGATTTCTTCGAACACGGTCTTGTCGGCGGACAGTGCATCGCGGCTCTGGTCCACATAGGCCAGCTTGACCGTCGGGCCGATCTTGATGGTGCCCGAGTCCGGCTGCTCCTTGCCCGTGAGCATGCGGAACAACGTCGACTTACCTGCACCGTTCGGACCGATGATGCCGACGATGGCGCCCGGCGGAATCGTGAAGCTGAGATTGTCGATCAGCAGGCGATCGCCGTAGCTCTTGCTGACGTTCTCGAACTCGATCACTTCATTGCCCAGACGCTCGCCAGCTGGGATGAAGATTTCCTGTGTTTCGTTGCGCTTTTGGTATTCCTGGCTGTTCAGCTCGTCAAAGCGGGCCAGACGCGCCTTCGATTTGGCCTGACGGCCCTTCGGGTTCTGGCGCACCCACTCCAGTTCCTTCTTCAGCGCCTTCTGGCGTGCCGACTCGCTCGACTCTTCCTGCTTCAGGCGGGTCTCTTTCTGGTCGAGCCACGAGCTGTAGTTGCCCTTCCAGGGGATGCCGTGACCACGGTCGAGTTCGAGAATCCACTCGGCGGCGTTGTCGAGGAAGTAGCGATCGTGGGTCACGGCCACCACCGTGCCCGGAAAGCGCGTGAGGAACTGTTCAAGCCAGTCCACCGATTCCGCATCCAGGTGGTTGGTCGGCTCGTCGAGCAACAGCATGTCGGGGCGCGAGAGCAGCAGCTTGCACAGCGCCACTCGGCGCTTTTCACCGCCCGAGAGATGTTCGATCTTGGCGTCCCACGGCGGCAGGCGCAGCGCGTCGGCGGCGATTTCCAACTGCAGTTCAAGGTTGTCGCCCGAACCGGCGGCAATGATAGCCTCCAGACGGGCCTGTTCTTCGGCCAGCTTGTCGAAGTCGGCGTCCGGCTCGGCATAGGCAGCGTAGATGGCTTCGAGCTGCTTCTGTGCGTCCACCACCTCACCCAGGCCGCTCTCGACTTCCTCGCGCACGGTCTTGGCGGGATCGAGCTGCGGCTCCTGCGGCAGGTAGCCAATGTTCAGGTTGGGCATCGGCGTGGCTTCGCCCTCGATATCCTTGTCGAGGCCGGCCATGATCTTGAGCACGGTCGACTTGCCCGAGCCGTTCAAGCCCAGCACACCAATCTTGGCGCCGGGGAAGAAGGACAGCGAGATGTCCTTGAGAATCTGACGCTTGGGCGGAACGATCTTGCCCACGCGGTTCATGGTGAAAACGTACTGTGACATGGCGGAATTGCGAGGGGAAACGCAGAAATGGGGAACCCATCGAGTTTAACAAAGCCGGAGCCCGGCAAACCCAAGGCGTAAGGCCGCACGGGCAAAAGAAAAGGCGCCCACCAGGGGCGCCCTTCCGATGCAGCGAGAAGCCGCTCTCGTTACATCGTCATCATGTTGGCGTTCATGTTGTGCATGACCCACAGCGAACCGACAACGACGATCGCCAGAATCAGCAGCGTGAACAGGAAGGCCATCACGTTCCAGCGCTGGGCGGACGAACCGTCCAGGTGCAGGAAATAGATCAGGTGCACGACGATCTGCACGACCGCCAGCGCCATCACCGTCACCAGCACGGTGCCGTGCGAGTAACCGCCGTCCATGACCATCTTGAACGGGATGGCCGTCAGGATCACCGCCAGCACGAAGCCGATCAGGTAACCCTTGATAGTGGCATGGCCGGCGCCGCCGGCAGCATGACCGTGACCCTCGCCGTGGGCGACGGGGGTCGAAACGTTAGTCTGTTCCATTTACATCGCTCCCAGCAGATACACGACGGTGAACACGCCGATCCACACCACGTCCAAGAAGTGCCAGAACAGGGAGAGGCACGACAGGCGGGTCGTTTGGGTCGGGGTCAGGCCCTTGGCGGCGATCTGCCACATCATGACGATGATCCACAGCATGCCGCTCGCCACGTGCAGGCCGTGCGTGCCGACCAGCAGGAAGAACGACGACAGGAACGCGCTGCGGTTCGGGCCCGCACCTTCAGCGATCAGGTGATGGAATTCGTTGATTTCCATGCCGACAAATGCGGCGCCCAGCAGCAAGGTGATGCCCAGCCACAGCATCACGTGATCCTTGCGGCCGTTCTGCACGCTGATCATCACCATGCCGTAGGTGATGGACGACACCAGCAGGATGCCGGTTTCGATCGCCACGTACGACAGGTCGAAGAGCTCCTTGCCCGTCGGGCCGCCCGCCGTCGCGCCGCGCAGCACGCAGAACGTAGCGAACAGCGACGCGAAGATGATCAAGTCGCTCATCAGGTACACCCAGAAGCCGAAGACCTTGGTGTCTGCGACGTCGTGGTGGTGCGCATGGTCATGCGCGTGGTCGTGGCCGTGCGCGTGACCGTGCGCGGCGTGACCGTCTAGAACATTGGAAGCCATGGTTTAAGCCTGCGAACCGATACGTTGGAAGTAGGCCGACTCGGTCTCGTGGACCTCGTGAGCGGGCACGTAGTAATCGACGTCGTCGTCGTTACTGCGGAGGATGAAGCTGCCGATCATGCCGACCAGACCCAGCACGGCCATCCACCAGATGTGCCAGATCAGCGCGAAGCCCATCACGATCGAGAACATGCCGATGAAGAAGCCGGCGCCGGTGTTCTTCGGCATGTGGATCTTCTCGTAGCTGGCCGCCACTTGCGTCGGCACTTCACCGCGTGCCTTCATGTCGGCGAAGGCGTCGATGTCACGCACCACCGGCAGGGTCGGGAAGTTGTAGTGCGCCGGCGGCGACGAAGTCGCCCACTCCAGCGTACGGCCACCCCACGGATCACCCGTCAGGTCAGCCAGCGCATGGCGGTTGCGGATGCTGACGAAGATCTGGATCAGTTGCGAGGCAATGCCGCAGGCGATGATCGCAGCGCCGATCACGGCGACGATCAGCCACGGCTGCCATGCCGGATTGTCGGTATGGTTCAGACGACGCGTCATGCCCATGAAGCCGAGCACGTACAGCGGCATGAAGGCGGTGTAGAAGCCCACGAACCAGCACCAGAAGGCACGCTTGCCCCACTTCTCGTCGAGCTTGAAGCCGAAGGCCTTCGGGAACCAGTACGTGATACCGGCCAGGTAACCGAACACCACGCCACCGATGATGGTGTTGTGGAAGTGAGCGATCAGGAACAGGCTGTTGTGCAGCAAGAAGTCAGCGCCCGGCACGGCCAGCAGCACGCCGGTCATCCCGCCGATCACGAAGGTGATCATGAAGCCGATCGTCCACAGCATCATCGAGTTCAGCTCGACGCGGCCACGGTACATCGTGAACAGCCAGTTGAAGATCTTCACGCCCGTCGGGATCGAGATGATCATCGTGGCGATACCGAAGAACGCGTTGACGTTCGCACCCGAGCCCATGGTGAAGAAGTGGTGCAGCCACACCAGGAACGACAGCACGGTAATACCGGCGGTTGCCCACACCATCGACGTGTAGCCGAACAGCTTCTTGCGCGAGAACGTCGAGACGATTTCCGAGAACATGCCGAACGCCGGCAGGATCAGGATGTACACCTCGGGGTGGCCCCAGATCCAGATCAGGTTCACGTACAGCATGGCGTTGCCGCCCAGCTCGTTCGTGAAGAAGTGCATGTCCAGATAGCGGTCAGCACCCAGCAGCGCCAGCGCCACGGTCAGCACCGGGAAGGCGGCAACCACCAGGATCATCGAGCACAGCGACGTCCAGGTGAAGATCGGCATGCGCATCAGGGTCATGCCCGGCGCGCGCATCTTGAAGATGGTCGCGACGAAGTTCACCCCGGTCAGCAACGTGCCCAACCCGGATATCTGCAAGGCCCAGATGTAGTAGTCGACCCCCACGCCCGGGCTGTATGCCAGCTCCGACAGCGGCGGGTATGCCAGCCAACCCGTGCGAGCGAATTCACCCACGCCCAGCGACACGTTGATCAGCACCACGCCGGCAGCAGCCAGCCAGAACGACAGCGTGTTCAGGAACGGGAACGCCACATCGCGCGCGCCAATCTGCAGCGGCACGATCAGGTTGATCAGGCCCGTCATCAGCGGCATGGCCATGAAGAAGATCATGATCACGCCGTGCGCGGTAAAGATCTGGTCGTAGTGCTCAGGCGGCAGATAGCCGGCACCGCCGCCCGAGGCGACCGCCAGTTGCGAGCGCATCATGATGGCGTCGGCAAAGCCGCGCAGCAGCATCACGATGGCCAGAATGCAGTACATCACGCCGATCTTCTTGTGATCGACCGAGGTGATCCACTCATTCCAGAGGTATGTCCACTTCTTGAAGTAGGTGATCAGGCCAAACAGGCCCGCGCCACCCAGCAGAATGGCCGAGACCGTCACGACCACGATGGGCTCGTGCAGCGGAATGGCCTCCAGACTCAACTTGCCAAACATCGTCAACTCCTAGGAATTCTTGGCCGTGCCCTTGGGCGCCGGCAGGGCGGACTGCACCGGCAGCGGACGCGTTGCCGCGTCAGCCGTTTCCACCGTGCAGTTGGCGCCTTGGAGCGCCTCGTCGAGCGTCAGGACCTTGTCCGAGTCGCCCATGTATTTGTGCAGGATGCTGTGATACAGCGCCGGGTCCACCGAGGCGTACACCGCCGGCGGCACCTTCTCGCTCGGCTTGGACAGCTCTGCGTAGCCTTCCTTGGTCAGAACCTGCGGCGCGCTGCGGACCTGCTTGACCCAGGCGTCGAACTCTTCGTTCGTCATGGCCGTGGCCTTGAACTTCATGCCCGTGAAACCCTGGCCGCTGTAGTTCGACGACATGCCATCAAACACGCCGGTCTCGTTGGCGATCAGGTGCAGCTTGGTCTGCATGCCCGCCATGGCGTACACCTGGCTGCCGAGCTGCGGGATGAAGAACGCGTTCATCACCGTGTCGGACGTGATCTTGAAGTTGATCGGGGTGTTAGCCGGGAACGCGAGCTGGTTGACCGTCGCGATCTTCAGTTCCGGATAGATGAACAGCCACTTCCAGTCGAGCGAAACAGCCTCGACGGTGATCGGCTTGACGTCTGATTCGATCGGCTTGTACGGATCGAGCGCATGCGTGGACTTGTAGGTGATCCAGCCCAGCACGACGATGATCAGGCACGGGATCAGCCACACCACCGCCTCGATGGCGTTGGAGTGCGACCAGTCCGGCTCGTAGCGTGCCTTCGTGTTGGTGGAGCGGTACTTCCACGCGAACACCAGCGTCATGATGATCACGGGAATGACCACCAGCAACATCAGGCCGGTTGCCACCAGGATCAGCGTCTTTTCTTCCGCCGCAATCATCCCCTTCGGGTCGAGGACCGTCAGGTTGCAGCCCGCCAGCAGGAGCGGGAGGCTTGCGGCCAGGAGCCGCTTCATATGTGGAACGAGTGTGTTCTTCATGTCTTGCACAGTTGCGCCGGCAATGCTTACCAACATCACGGGAGCCAAGCAGCCCATACAGCGGCCACAGGCAGATAAACGCGGGAAATGAGAAAAGACCGTGCTACCGGCACCTCGAAAGCGCTTAGGTGCAATAGCGGATCTTCGATCACATCAGGCGCCGGTCAGGGAGAAGCTGAACCCAGCGCACCCCGCCGAAGAGGCGGACTTCGACCATGGCTGACATGGACGAGGCTGAGCGCCGCCGCACCGCACAAGGCAGCGGACGACAGATCGGGGGCGGAAGGATTCGATGCAGGCACTACGTCAGGCGCTCGTTGGGGGAGCGCGGTTGGGAGTGGAATGCGGGCGCGATCTTACCGCCAGACAGCACTTCGGATTGCGTTATCTGCTCAGGCAAACAGAAATCGGGGCCGATTGACAAGTGGCGCCCTCCCCGCGCGGCTAGGGTTTACGCGGTTTTGCGGGTAAGCAAATCGAAAGTGGCTGTTGTTGCACTGCGACAATCAGCCACAGTGGTGCGCACCCGACGCTGACCCCAAATGTGCGCTCAAATGTTGAATTGATAATAAGAATACTTCTCATTTACAATTCAGCACTTTACCGCCCCGCATCACCGCCCGGTGTCCTGCGATTCCTCCGCCCCGCCCTTGCTCGCCGCACTGGTCCGTCACTACGACGAGCTGGTCGATCTGCTGCGCCGGCGCTTTGGCGCGGACCGGGGCTTTGCGCGGGATGTCGTGCATGACGTGTGCGTGAGCCTGCTCGCGGAACCGCCGCGCCAGCCAGTCGCGGCACCCGTGGCCTACCTGCGGCGCGCGACCGTCAACCTGGCGATCGACCGGCATCGCGTGGAAACGGCCCGCGGCGCGTGGGTCGAGTCCGCTGGCGAACTACCCGAACCCGCCGACGAAGCCCCCGGCCATGACCGCCACATCGACGCCGGCCGTGAGCTGGATCGCCTGTCGGAGGCCATTGCCCTGCTGCCGCCGCGCTGTCAGCAGGTGTTTGTGCTGCACAAGATCCACGAGATGCCACAGGCCGAGGTGGCGATAAGATTGGGGATTTCGCGCAAGGCGGTCGAAAAGCACATCCGGCTGGGCATGATGGCCTGCCGTACGGCGCTGGACCGCCCGGCCGCAGCACCACCGCGCTGAACACGCATAAATCCTTGATGCCCCATCCACCCGACGACTTCTCCCGCGAGGACGACAGCCTGGCGCGCCATCGCAGCACGCTGCGGGCGGGCTTTGCCATGCCGGAATTGCCGGCACAGGCGCCGCGTCGGCGGGCACCGATGGTGGCAGCCGGTATCGTCGCGCTGCTCGGTGCGGTGCTGTGGGCGGATCCGGCCTGGCATACGCAGCGCTACGCCACGGCCGCAGGCGAACGCCAGCACCTCACCCTGCCCGACGGCAGCGACCTCACGCTCAACACGCGCACGGTTGCCGAGGTGGAATGGCATCTGCGGTCGCGGCAAGTCCGTCTCGTCGATGGCGAGGCGCTGTTCGACGTGACGCATTCGACGTGGCGACCCTTCGTGGTGCGCGCGGGCGAGACGACCGTGCGCGTGATCGGCACCGCCTTCAACGTGCGACGCGCCGATCCGCGCGTGACGGTGACGGTGCTGCGCGGCCGCGTGCACGTGGAAGATGCCTCGGGCGATGCCGTGCTGCTGACGGCCCGCCAGGCGGCCGAATCGTTCAACGGCACGCTCACCGCGCGCGCCGCGCCCGACCCCGGCGCCGCCATCGCCTGGAAAGACGGCAAGCTGATGTTCGACCGCACGCCGCTGGCGCAAGCCGTGGCCGACATCAACCGCTATCGTGCAACGCCCGCTGTGCTGACCGATCCGGCACTGGGCCGCCTGCAGATCTCCGGCGTGTTCGACAGCGCGCGCACCGATGCACTGCTGGATCTGCTGCCGTCCATCCTACCGGTTGCTGTGCGCCGCGAGGCCAACGACACGGTGCGCATCCTCGCCCGCAGCGTCGTCCGCTGAAAAAATCTGCACGCCGAGGTAGGGATGCCCGGCATGCAGTTCGTCTACTCCCCTGTGACCTAGACCAATAGATCAACAGACCAACAGACCAACAGATTCAACACGGGGAGCTTCACAGTGATTCGCACACAACGACGCGCGCCGCGCCTGATCGGGCTGGCCGTGGCCGCGCTGCTGGCCGGTGCCGCCTTCGCGCAAACCCGCCTGACCATCGACATTCCTGCCGAGCCGCTCGATGCCGCGCTCAATGCGCTCGCACGGCAGGCAGGCGCGCAGCTTGTCTTTGCCAGTTCGCTGACGGCGGGCAAGACGGCCCCGCGCGTGCAAGGCCAGATGCGCGTGGAAGATGCACTCGACAGAGTGCTCGCGCAGTCCGGGCTGGTGGCGCGCAAGCAAGGTGGCAACACGTTCACCATCGAACCGACTGGCGGCAGCGCACAGGTCACGTTGCCGGCCACGGTGGCGACTGCCAGTGCGCAGCAGGAATCGGCCACGGGCCCTGTGCGCGGCTACATCGCCCAGCGCAGCGCCACCGGCACCAAGACCGATGTGCCGCTCTCGGAGATTCCGCAGTCGATCAGCGTGGTGCCGCGCGACCGCTTCGAAGCCCAGGGCGCGCAGAGTGTGAACGAGGCGCTGCGCTACTCGGCCTCGGTGTCGTCATATGGCGCGGGCACGCGTTCGGACTGGTACACCGCCGTACGCGGCTTCGTGCCCGCAACTTACCTGGACGGGCTGCAGTTGCCCAACACCATCAACCTGGCGAGCTGGCGCGTGGACCCTTGGCAGATCGAGCGCGTCGAGCTGCTGCGCGGGCCGTCGTCTGTGCTGTATGGCCAGGGCGACCCGGGCGGCACGGTGAACATCGTCACCAAGCAGCCGACCACCGAACCGATCCGCGAGATTGAAGTGCAATACGGCAGCCATGCGCGCAAGCAGGTGGCCGGTGACTTTGCCGGCGCGCTCGATGCCGACGGCAAGCTGTCGTATCGACTGACGGCCGTTGCGCGCGACGGCAACCTGCCTTTCGGCCCGTTCAAGGACCAACGCCTGATGGTGGCGCCCTCGCTCACCTGGAAGCCATCGGCGGACACCACGCTCACGCTGCTGGCGACCTATCTGCGCGACAAGACCAACTCGTCCGACAACTTCCTCCCGGCCAGCGGCACCATCCTGCCGAACCCGAACGGCAAAATTCCGGCCACGCTGTTCACGGGCTCGCCGGACTTTGATGCGTACGAGAAGACGCAGTACTCGCTCGGCTACCAGTTCGAGCACAAGCTCAACGACACCTGGACGGTGCGGCAGAACACGCGCTACATGCACCTGAAGCTGGACGACCGCATGACCTACGGCGTGGGCCTGGACCCGAGCGACCCGACACAGCGCATGATGTGGCGCTACGCCGGCATCGCCAAGCCGAGCTACGGACGATTCGACGTCGACACGCAGGTTCAGGCGAAGTTCGCCACCGGCATCGCGCGGCACACCTTCCTGGCCGGCGTGGACTACCAGCGCCAGACCACCAAGGACCCCGAGAACTACGCCCTCACCTCGTCGCTGGATTTGTACAACCCGGTGTATGCGCCGTTTGACTGGTCGATCTTCGACGGCTCGGGGGCATCGCCGCAGGACATCCACCAGAAGCAGACGCAGCTGGGTGTGTACCTGCAGGATCAGATCAAGCTGGGCGAGCGCTGGGTCTTCACGCTCGGCGGCCGTCACGACTGGAGCGACCTGCGCACCGACGACCTGCTCGCCGGCACCAACACCAGTCAGCGCGATTCCGCCTTCACCGGCCGTGTGGGCGTGGTGTACCTCGGGCCGTACGGGCTGTCGCCGTACATGAGCTATTCGACGTCGTTCAACCCGACCATCGGCACGGACCGCAACAACCAGCCGTTCAAGCCGACCAAGGGCAAACAGATCGAGGCCGGCATCAAGTTTGCGCCGAGCAGCAAGACGTCGATCACGGCGGCGGTGTTCCAGATCCACCAGACCAATGTGCTCACGCCCGACCTCAACGACCCGACCGGCATGCACAACGCGCAGTCGGGTGAGATCCGCTCGCAAGGCATCGAGCTGGAAGGCACGACGCAACTGCTACCGGGCTGGAACGTGATTGCCAGCTACACGTATCAGGACGTGCGCAACACCAAGGCCAACGACGTCACGCTCAACAAGTGGCCGATCGCCATTCCGATTCCACGCCAGATGGCATCGTTGTGGACGGACTACCGCATCCGCTCGGGTGCACTGCAGGGCGTGGGCGTCGGAGCCGGCGTGCGCTATATCAGCCCGACGGCCGGTGCGCCGGACAACTCGCTCAAGGTGCCGGGCTACACGCTGTTTGATGCGTCCATCTTCTACACCGTTGGGCACTGGCGCTTTGCGCTCAACGGCACGAATCTGGGCAACCGCGAGGTCATCTCTGGCTGCTACGACGCCACACGCTGCATCTACAACAACGGGCGCACGGTGCTGGCAACGGCCAAGTACGCCTGGTAACGCGCTGCTCCATTGCCAAAGAAAAACGGGCCACAACATCCGTGGCCCGTCTTATTTCTGCTACTGGCTCACTGGGTGATCAGCCCGGCAATGCGTACCAGCACCAGCCCCGCCGCCACCACTAGGTAGCCGCGCAGCACGAACATCCACGTACGCTTGAGCGGCGTCCAACGTGCCGGCGTAAGTTGCTCCAGCGGCGGCATGGTCCAGTGGTCGCGGTCCAGCACGCTCACGCGTTGCGGATGATGCGGCCGCTGGTTGCGCCGCTCGATGCGCCACAGCACCAGCGACATCACCACCGCGACGACCGAACCGCCGATCAGGATCGCACCGATCTCGAACTCGCCAATGCCCGGGAACAGCACCGCAGCCGTCAGGATGACCGACAGCATCACCAACACCGCCACCACACCGCCGGTGAAGACGTTCATCGCGCGGCCGTTCGTCCACGGGCCCAGCACGGCCTTGTCGTTACACAACAGCAGCAGGAACACCGTGGCACTCGGCAACAGCACGCCCGCCAGCGATTGCACGGCATTGGTCAGCAGGCCCAACGGCACACCCGGCGTCAGCACCAGGCCAGCGGCCAGCAACGTCAAACCGAAGTAGACGGCATAGAAGCCCTTGGCCTCCGTCGGCTTGCGATGCAGCGAATGCCGCACGGCAAATACATCGCCAATCGCATAGGCCGTCGACAACGACACTGCGCACGCGCCGATGATGCTGGCATCCAGCAGCGCAATGGCAAACAAAATGCCGGCCCAGCGGCCCGAATGGGCCTCCAGCCCTTTCGCCGTGCCCAGTGCATCGGTGTAGTTGCCGAACTCAGGCGTGCCGTGGAAAGCCTGCGCGCTGAAGGCAATCATCGCCACCGCGCCGGCAATCACGAGCACGATGCCCAGCCACAGGTCCGCGCGCTCATAGCGGATGAAGCGCGCGGTAATGCGCTTGTCGATCACATAGCTTTGTTGGAAGAACAACTGCCACGGCGCGACGGTCGTCCCGACGATAGCGATGATCAGCAGCATCACCTCCGCCAGCGGTGCACCGGCCGGTAGAGCAGGCACGAAGAAATCGCGTGCCACCTGCCCCATCGGCGGATGCACCATCAGAAAGATCGGAATGAGCGTAAGACTGCCCGCCACCAGCGCGAGTGCAAAGCGCTCGAACCGTCGGAAGTCACCGGTGGACGCAGCCAGCATGACCAGCGCCGCCGCCGCGCACACACCCCAGTGGCGCGGAATGCCGAGATATTCCAGCGCGAGGCTGATGCCAATGAACTCCGTCACCAACGTCAACGCATTGACGAGGAACAGGTCGATAACGGAGAAGCTGCCCCAGAACTTGCCGAAGCGCGCGAAGATCAGCCGCGCGTGGCCGACCCGCGTGACGGCACCCAACCGCAGCACCATTTCCTGGTTCACGTACAGCACAGGAATGAGCAGCATCAGCGTCCATAACAGCGTAGTGCCGTAGTTCTGCCCGGCTTGCGTGTACGTGCCGAAGGCGCCAGCGTCGTTGTCGCCGACCATCACGATCAGGCCAGGCCCGAGGATGGCCAGTAGCGTGCGCAGGCGTGCGCGCCAGTTGTCGCGCGCCCCAGTATCGTGGTGCGCAATGGTGCCGAGCGCACCGCGAATATCACCGACGTGCGCGTCGTCGAGTGCGGCATGACGTGGTGGTGCGTCGATGCCCGAAGCGAATTGGGTCATGTCGACCTCCGTTTGTGTTGGTGTTGTTGGATGCCACGACCGTTACCAGTAGGTGCGCGACAGCCGGATGGCTGCAGCGGCATAGCTGTGGTTGGAGAGCGATTGGCCACCGTCGTCGGCGCGGCGGTTGGATGTGACGGGCACGGCGTTGGCACGCTCAGGTGCGCCAGCGCGGGCCTGCACGAACGGTGAGCTGAACGGCAGAGCAATGGCCGAAAAACGACGGGCGGGGATGTTGAATTTGCGCATAACAACTCCTGACCGCATGGGCACGACGCGTGCACAGCATGCGGCAATCGCCGCGCACGGGTTGTCTTACCCAGGGCGGCAGATTCAAACAATCAAGGAGCGATGCAGACACCGCTGCCTTGCCGGGGCGGCAAGTCAGCAGCAGGGAACAACCGTGCGGCGGACTCGCCTAGTAGGAAAGAAATGTCGGATAAGGTCGACTCGGACTGTCCATATGGGTCCTCCGTAGGTCTTAGAACTCGGCGTGGACGCGCATGCCGTAAAACTTGGCAGGGCCGCGGTCCCGGTTGTAGCCAGGGTTCTGGATCAATTGAAAATCGGGGCTGAGCATGAGGCCCTTGACCGGTTGAACGCTGTAAAACAGTTCGAGTACGCGCTCGTGGCCATAGTTCAACGCGCCATCGCCCAGGAACGCGCCACTGCCGCCCGCCGCCAGGTATGCCCGGTGATCCGGGCCCAACATGTTCAGCGAAAATGCCGCGCCCACCACATCATTGGGGCGCCCCCACGACGTGCCCTTGAGCAGGCCACCGAACGACACGTTGCGCCCCACTTCAGTAAAGGCGTACGTCTCGGTCTTGTCATCCGACCAGTTCAGCCGCGCAAACAGACCCAGGTTCTCACCCGCCTTCTGCTCGAACGACAGCCCCACACCCACCTTCGCGTGCTCCTTGCGCACCAGGCTTACGTCCGGCGCGCTGCCCGTGGCTTGGCCGAGTGCGATGGCGTCATCAAAGCGGCCCATGCGTGTCTTGTTGCGCCAGCCCATCAGCCGCACCTTGCCGTCCTGGCCGAACAGCGTGTAGCTCTTTTCCAGCTCCACCATGTCACCGTAGTGCTGCATGAAGGCAGAATCCAGTGCCAACCCGTTCGACTGGATCGGCTGCAAGAAGCGGCCAGCACGTGCAGCCCAGCCAAGTTCGCTGTCGATGTACTCCAGCGCGATGCCCCAGTCGTAGCCGCGTGCATCTGCAGGGTAGTCGAACGACGGGCTCGCCATGAACGACCAGTTCAGGAACTGCGTGCGCGGATCGTGCGAATACTCCACGCCGTCAAACACATCCAGCACCGGCATGTTGCCCACCGTCAGCACCACGCGGCGCTTGTCGACCACGTCGGCAAACTGGTTGAAGTCGGCGTCGATCTTTTCCGTATCGCCACCCAAGCCCCAGGTCTGGCGCAGAAAAGCGCGGGCGCGGTACAGGGTCGGGTCGGTGCCCGTCACCTTCGCTAGCTCGCCGTTGGTCGGGCCACCCAGACCGTGCAAATCCGAGAACGCCTTGCCCATGATGACTTCCGGATTGAAGTGGAACTCCGCCCCCTTCCACAACCGCATGCCCAGGTCGAGCGTGGTACTGAAGGAATAACTGGTCGCGCGGTCTCCGGTCAGGCTGTTGTCGCCGGCATACGGCGACTTGAATGCAGGCTTGGCCTGCCAGACCCAGGTGGATTGGCCGTGAAAGCCGAAGCGATCATCCAGTTCACCACCGGCAATCAGCGGTGTATCGGCGGCCGGCGCAGAAGCAGGGGCACCATCCGCACGGGCAGCCTGGGTAGCAACGGACAGCAGCGCCATCACTGTCAGGAGAGTCGGACGGCGAAGCGCAGCCACACGAACCAGAACGAGCGGACGCACCGCAACCCAAACGTATTGCAGCATCGAGAGAAACAGCATGAGACCTCCCCCGTTCGTTTCTATGACGAACGTAGGCGCGAGCCGACCACGGTCCTCCCAAGAGACCACGAACGCAAGCGCGCACGCAGCCACATGGCCGTGTCGGTACAACAATCGAATTGTGGGAAGAGGCTTGTCCGGAGAACCCGCACAAGTGCCACTACCCGCCGTGCATACGGCTAGGCAGTGGAGGGGCGCGAAGCGAAAGCGATGCGCCGAGACTGTCTAGCCGTTCAGAGTGCGATCGAAGATCGACTAGAACAACTGTCCATGGAGAACATCTCCGTAGCTATGACGGGGCGCAGAGTAACAAAGTGTTCTTGGACTCGGCAAGCGTTTTTTGGAGGGGAAGGAAGGCGCTTTGCACGCCGGCAACATGGGCATGCTCCGCAGACCTAAGGCTGGCGCGGAATTGGCGTGCCGGCGCCATTTTCGGGCATCTTGGCCACATCATAAAATACTCCCCCTCAGTACATACGCAACCACACAAACCACGTGCGGATTCCTGATGCGCAGACCACGTGCCATGGACATTCGCTCCCCGCTACTGCATCTGCTTAACTGACCGAGTGGATACACTACCGCCACGAACGCGGGGGCACTGCGCCACCGCACACTGCATTCCATCGCTTTCCACATTCGACACAAACGAGAGGTTGTATGACGCGCTTAGCAACGATGCTCGCGGCAGTTGCCGCCATCGCAAGCATCGCCGGATGCTCGACGACCGGCACAGGACAAACCAAGAACGGAGGCGAAGCCCCCATGGCTGAACACACGCAACCGGCAACCACATGCCAGGCAGCTTCTGCTCCGGACGACACGCTGATCGGCAAGTCTGAGCAAGACGCAACGGCCCTGCTGAACGGCTGCCTGTGGCGCGTCAGCGAACGGGACGGCAAGGCATTGCCGGGCACGATGGACTATCGGGAAGAACGCCGTAACTTGGGCATCCAGAATGGCAAGGTGATTTGGGTTCGGCGGGGTTGAGGCCTCCCCGGCACCGTCACGCATTGCGGACGGACAAAGAAAAAGCGGCTTCCTTTCGGAAGCCGCTTTTGCATTTGGTGCCGGCTGCAGGACTCGAACCCGCCACCTGATGATTACAAATCAACTGCTCTACCAGATGAGCTAAGCCGGCAAAGAAACGCGATTCTAACCCAACAAGCGCTACTTGACGACCTTCAGTGCAGGTTTGCCACCAATTCGTGGCACATTCGGTGGCGGCTCGTCTTCCGGGCCACCATCCACCTCTGCGGCAACCGGTGCGGGCACCGACTCCGAGTCCACCGCAGCCAGCTTGGGCGGCGGATTGTTCTCGCGTTCGGTAGCGGCTTGCGTGGTCGGCGCACTGCGCTCAACCGGGAACGCCATGCCCTGCCCGTTCTCGCGCGCATACACTGCGAGCACATTCTCGACCGGCACTTCGATCTTGCGCGACACGCCCGAGAAACGCGCCTGGAAGGTAATCCACTCGTTGCCCATGTCGAGCTGGCTGGTCGCGTCAAAGCTCACGTTCAGCACGATCTCGTCATTCTTGACGAACTCGCGCGGCACGTTGGTGCTGTTGTCGACGAAGACAGCAATGTACGGCGTGAAGCCGTTGTCCGTGCACCATTCGTAAATGGCCCGGATCAGATAGGGCTTGGTCGAAGTTTCCGGCATGATGAAATCAGTAACCGTCGGACGCGGCCGCGCTCAGGTTCAACCCAACGCGCAGCCGGCATCCCGGCGGCGATCAGCGGCGCATCACCTTTTCCGACGGCGTCAGCGCTTCAATATACGCCGGACGGCTGAAGATACGCTCAGCGTATTTCATCAGCGGCGCGGCGTTCTTCGAGACCTCGATGCCGTAGTGATCCAGGCGCCACAGCAGCGGCGCGATCGCCACGTCGAGCATCGAGAACTCTTCGCCCAGCATGTACTTGTTCTTCAGGAAGATCGGAGCCAGCTGCGTGAGGCGGTCACGGATAGCGGCGCGCGCCTTCTCGTGATTCTTCTCGGCGGCCTTGCCCTTCTCGTTCTCCAGCACGGACACGTGCGTGAAGAGTTCCTTTTCGAAGTTGAACAGGAACAGGCGCGCACGGGCACGCTGTACCGGGTCAGCCGGCATCAGTTGCGGGTGCGGGAAGCGCTCGTCGATGTACTCATTGATGATGTTCGACTCGTACAGGATGAGGTCGCGCTCGACCAGGATGGGTACCTGGCCGTACGGGTTCATCACCGCGATGTCTTCCGGCTTGTTGAAGAGATCGACGTCGCGAATCTCGAAATCCATGCCCTTTTCGAACAGGACGAGGCGGCAACGCTGCGAGAACGGGCAAGTGGTGCCCGAGTACAAGACCATCATGGTTGTAGTTCCTTGACGCATGGGCCGGGGGCGGCCCGATGACGGTACAACCGTGGCGGCAAACCTTACCGCCACGGCACAAAAAGCCAAAAGGGAAAGGGCTAGGACCAGTTCTTCACCGGCCTAGCCCTTGCCCGGAAAACACGGATTTTACTTGATGTCCTTCCAATAGGCCGCATTCAGGCGCCAGGCCAGCACAAAGAACACGCCAATGAACAACAGAACCCACACGCCCAGGCGCTTGCGCAGGTTACCGGCGGGCTCGGCCATCCAGTCCAGATACGTGACGAGATCGGCCGCTGCCTGGTCGTATTCGACCTTGCTCATCTTGCCCGGCACCGCCAGTTCAAAGCCGACCAGCTTCTTCTCAACCTCGCCGTGCTCGGACTTGACCTCGGCATACTTCGGCACCTGCTGGCCCTGCAGCTCCCACAGCACGTGCGGCATGCCGACCTTGTCGAACACCAGGTTGTTCCAGCCGGTCGGACGCGTGTCGTCGCGGTAGAACGTGCGCAGATAGGTATAGAGCCAATCGCTGCCGCGCGCACGGGCAATCACCGACAGGTCCGGCGGAACGGCGCCAAACCACTTCTTGGCGTCATCACGCGACATGGCGATGGTCATCAAGTCACCGACCTTGTCCGATGTGAACAGCAGGTTCTTCTGGATCTGCTCTTCGGACAGGCCGATGTCGCGCAGGCGGTTGTAGCGCATGGCGCTGGCGCCATGGCAGTTCAGGCAGTAGTTGACGAACAGCTTGGCACCGCGTTGCAGTGCTGACGCGTCGCTGGATTGGTTGGGCGCCGGATCAAGCGGTACGCCGCCCTCGTTGGCCATCACAGGCGCGGCAAACACGAGACCGGCCAAGGCGAAAATCGCAAGCAGCTTTTTCATTCTTGTGTCCTTCATGGGTCCTTGTGCTCGGCTCGAATCAGTGCGGCGTGAACGTGACGCGCTCAGGCACGGGCTTGAACGTCCCGATCCGGCTCCAGATCGGCATCGCGAGGAAGAACGCGAAGTACAGAATGGTGCCGATCTGCGAGATGATCGAACCGATCGGGCTCGGCGGCTGGATACCCAGGTAGCCCAGCACCGCAAAGGCGATCACGAAGAGGATCAGTAGCACCTTGTGGAAGCCCGGACGATAGCGGATCGACTTGACTGGCGATTGATCCAGCCACGGCAGGAAGAAGAAGATCACCACCGAGCCGCCCATCACCACCACGCCCCAGAACTTGGCGTCGATGAAGGCAAAGCCCAGCGCCAGGACCACGGCCACAGCCACGGCCACGCCCTTGACCTTCATGCTCTTCGAGCGCACGAACAGCAGGCCCAGCATGATGGCCAGGAAACCCCACAGGATCGGCAGGAAGTCCGACGTGGTCGCACGCAGCATCGAGTAGAACGGCGTGAAGTACCACACCGGCGCGATGTGCGGCGGCGTCTTCAGCGAATCGGCCGGGATGAAGTTGTTGGCCTCCAGGAAGTAGCCGCCCATTTCCGGCGCGAAGAACACGATCGCGCTGAAGATGAACAGGAACACCGCCACACCCACGATGTCGTGCACCGAGTAGTACGGGTGGAACGGGATGCCGTCGAGCGGAATGCCGCGCTCGTCCTTCTTGGCCTTGATCTCGACACCATCCGGGTTGTTCGAGCCCACTTCGTGCAGCGCGATAATGTGCGCCACCACCAGGCCCAGCAGCACCAGCGGCACCGCAATCACGTGGAACGAGAAGAAGCGGTTGAGCGTCGCGTCCGACACCACGTAGTCACCGCGAATCCACAGCGACAGGTCCGGGCCGATCAGCGGAATGGCGGAGAACAGGTTCACGATCACCTGCGCGCCCCAGTACGACATCTGGCCCCACGGCAGCAGATAGCCCATGAAGGCCTCGGCCATCAGGCACAGGAAGATCAGGCAGCCGAAGATCCACACCAGCTCGCGCGGCTTACGGTACGAGCCGTACAGCATGCCGCGGAACATGTGCATATAGACCACGACAAAGAACGCCGACGCGCCGGTCGAGTGCATGTAGCGCACCAGCCAGCCCCACGGCACCTCGCGCATGATGAACTCCACGCTCGCATAGGCGACGGGGATGCCAGCGGCGTTGAGCGTGCCGTCCGGCTTGTAGTTCATCACCAGGAAGATACCGGTGAGGATCTGGATCACCAGCACCAGCAGCGCCAGTGAGCCAAAGAAATACCAGAAGTTGAAATTCTTGGGCGCGTAGTACTCCGACAGATGCGCCTTCCACAGCTCGGATGCCGGGAAGCGTGCATCGATCCAGCCCAGCAGTCCGGTTGTCTCCACCTTCTTCTCGGCCATGATCAAGCCTCTCCTTTCTCGTCTTTACCGATCACCAGCTTCGTGTCCGACAGGAACATGTACGGCGGAATGTCCAGGTTCTGCGGTGCGGGCTTGTTCTTGAACACGCGACCAGCCAGGTCGAACGTGGAGCCATGGCAAGGGCAGACGAAGCCGGGGTCGCCGGCAAGCTGCACGTTGGCGCCTGCGGGAAACGGACCGGACGGAGAGCAACCCAGGTGAGAGCAGATACCGACCACGACCAGCAGGTCTTTGTGTTCGGCGCGGGAGCGGGTTTCGTTCTTGCAGTAGTCCGGCGTCTTCATGGTGAAGGGCACGTCGGACTTGGGGTCGGCGACTTCAGCGTCGGTCTTCTTGAGCGATTCCAGCATGTCGGGCGTGCGCTTGAGCAGCCAGACCGGCTTGCCGCGCCATTCCACCACCTTCATCTGGCCAGGGGCCAGGTCGCTGACATCCGCCTCTACGGGCGCGCCCGCTGCACGGGCTTTTTCAGATGGTGCGAATGTGCAAACGAAAGGGGCCGCTACTGCAACCCCTCCCACACCACCAGCGACGGACGTCGCAATCAACAGATTGCGGCGACCCTTGTCCACGTTTTGCTGGTCACTCATTCAAGACCCCAGGGTGAGAAATCAAGATAGGTTCGCGTCAACCAAAAATTATACCCGAGCGTACCAAGCCGACGATACCCGTCGCGGGGCGCGCTGCTTGCGGATATAGTTGACCTACCGATCGCCCGCCAGCCCAGTGCCAGCGCGGTTTCGGAGTGTCTCCTATAAACTCGCTTTCAACAATTCAGGTCAACCGATCCACAGCTTGACCGTTTGTGTCGAATCAAACAATCCGGAGAAAACCGATGGCACTTGTGCAAGACTTCAAAAAATTCGCGATGCGCGGCAACGTCATCGACCTGGCAGTCGGTGTAATCATCGGTGCGGCGTTCGGCAAGATCGTCGACTCGCTGGTCAATGATCTGATCATGCCGCTGATCGGCCGCATCATCGGCAAGCTCGATTTCTCGAATCTGTACATCCAGCTTGCGGATGCCCCCGCGGGCGTGCCGCAGACGTTGGCCGACCTGAAGAAGGCGGGTGTGCCGGTCTTCGCCTACGGCAACTTCATTACCGTGGCGGTCAACTTCCTGATCCTGGCGTTTATCGTGTTTCTGATGGTGCGCGCCATCACGCGCGTGACCGAAGCCAACAAGGCACCCGAAGCCGCCCCAGCAACGCCGGAAGACATTGTGCTGCTGCGCGAAATCCGAGACAGCCTGAAGACCAAGGGTTAATCGGCACGCACTGCGTCACACAGGATTCGGAATATCGATGAAGGTGTGACGCAGGCCAAAGCGCTCGGCGAGATGGTTGCCGAGCGCCTGCACGCCACCGCGCTCGGTGGCATGATGGCCCGCCCCGATGTAGGCCACACCGGATTCGCGCGCCAAATGCGTGGTCTGCTCGGATGCCTCGCCACTCAGGTAGACGTCCACGCCAGCCGCCACCGCCGCTTCAAACCAGCCCTGCGCGCCCCCCGTGCACCACCCGACCGTACGCACCGGCCGATCGGCTTCGCCAAGCACCAGTGGGACTCGATTCAGCCGAGCTGCAACAGTTTCGGCAAAAGCCGCTAGCGTGGTCGCTTGAGGCAACACGCCAGTCCAACCCAGCTCATCATCACCGAAGCGCCCCTTGGGCTCGATGCCTAGCAAGGCGCCCAGTTGCGCGTTGTTGCCGAACGCTGGGTGCGCATCCAGCGGCAGGTGGTACGCGAAGAGATTCAGGTCGTTCGCAAGAAGCCGCTTCAGACGGGCGTGCTTCTGACTCACGATACAGGCGTCCTCTCCCTTCCAGAAGTAGCCATGATGCACGAGGATGGCATCCGCACGCGCATCAATAGCCGCCTCGATCAACGCCAAACTGGCGGTGACCCCCGTCACAATGTGGGTGACGTCTTCGCGACCCTGCACTTGCAGACCATTCGGGCAATAGTCCCGAAAACGAGCCGCTTGCAACAGGTCGTTCAAGTACAATTCAAGTTCTTTTCGATCCATTTCGACTCAATTTCGCCCTATGTTGCGCCGCTTTTGGCTGTTTTTTGCACAAGCCGTCACGGTCGTGCTGGCCGTCTGGTTTGTGATTGCTACCCTCAAGCCCGAGTGGCTGCAGCGGGGCAAGATGGCTGTGCAGTCCGGCTCGCCCATCGTCGCACTGAAAGAAGTCGCGCCGATCGGCCACGGCGGCACCTCCAGCAACTCCTACGCGGAAGCCGCCAAGGTGGCGATGCCGGCGGTGGTCAACATCTTCAGCAGCAAGAACGCCCCGAAGCGCAACAGCAACCCACAGGCCAGCACAGACCCGTGGTTCCGCTTCTTCTTCGGCGACCGCGCCCCTGAGCAACGCCAGGAGCCGACGGCTAGCCTGGGCTCGGGCGTGATTGTCAGCTCGGAAGGCTACATTCTAACGAACCACCATGTCGTGGACGGCGCTGACGAGATCGAGGTGGCCCTCACCGACGGCCGCAAAGCCAATGCCAAGGTGGTCGGCTCCGATCCGGAAACTGACCTGGCCGTTCTGAAAATCGATCTGCCCAACCTGCCCGCCATTACGCTCGGGCGCCTGGAAAATGTGCGCGTCGGCGATGTGGTGCTCGCCATCGGCAACCCGTTTGGTGTGGGTCAGACGGTCACCATGGGCATCGTTTCGGCGCTGGGCCGCAGCCACCTGGGCATCAACACGTTCGAGAACTTCATCCAGACCGACGCGGCGATCAACCCTGGCAACTCAGGCGGCGCACTGGTCGACGCGGACGGCAACCTGGTCGGCATCAATACCGCCATCTATTCGCGTTCGGGCGGCTCGCTGGGGATCGGCTTTGCAATTCCGGTATCGGTGGCCAAGCAGGTGATGGAATCCATCATCTCGACGGGCGGTGTGGTGCGCGGCTGGATCGGCGTTGAACCACAGGACGTGACACCGGAGATTGCGGAATCATTCAGCCTGTCACGCAAGGATGGCGCACTGATTGCCGCTGTGGTCCAGGGAGGACCAGCCGATAGGGCTGGCCTGCGCCCCGGTGATATCCTCACCAGCGTGAATGGCGAACCGATCTCTGACACGACCGCGCTGCTTAATAGCATTGCTCAACTCAAGCCTGGCGCGGAAGCCAAGGTGGCCGTGTCACGCAAGGGTAAGGCTGTTGAACTCACAATTGTCGTCGGCAAGCGTCCAGCCCCAACACGACGCAACGTCCCGATGCCCTCACAAGACGAAGAAGAGCAGTAAGGCAAGCACGCAATCCAACCGTGAAACGGCGGCCAATGTGCCGCCGTTTTCTATTGGTATCGCCGCATGTAGGTGCGGCGCAGCCGGGAAAATGAACGCCTTCGCCCGGACAACCAGCCCCCGCCCCAGAGCACCGGCCTACCCAAGGCGCAGGCGCCCCGCTTCACATCACGCCCCGCGCGATGGCGCTGCTCCATCGCAACTGAAGCATGGCTGCAGGCCAGTCAACTCACGCTTGCGCAGGCAAGACCACACCCCGTACTCGGCCCGCAATCCTCGTGGGTTTCCGTGAGTGGACCCACCCCGCATCCGGTGGCAGAAACCACCAACCATCTTCGTTGCTGCGCCACTCAGGCCAATCTGTCGCAACACGAATCGCCCACACAAAGAAAAACGCCGACCCCTTTCGGGATCGGCGTTTAACCGTCTAATTCGATACGCTCTTACGAGCGCGTCAAATTAGAACTTGTGACGCAGGCCGACGGTAGCGCCGAACTGGTTGTTGCTGTTGCCCGGGCCCGAGAACACTTGGCTGCCGTTCGTCAGCGTCGTACCAGCGTAGCTAGCGTCGTTCAGGCCGATCACGCCCAGACCCGAACCGCCGCTGTTCTTAGCATAGGCCAGGTTGAAGTAAGCGTCGGTGCGCTTCGACAGAGCGTAGTCGGTGCCGACCACGAACAGCCACGGGTTGCCCGTGCCGCTGTTCTTGAACTGTTGGTAGTAAGCCGTACCCGTCAGCGTCAGAGCCGGCGTAGCTTGGTAGCCCAGGCCTGCCCAGTACAGGTTCGACTTCAGGTTGCCATTGCCAGCAACGGTTGCGTAGTTAGCCTTGTACCAACGGTAGCCAGCGTACAGCTTGGCCGGACCGAAGGCGTACGTGCCAGCGATCGTGGCGCGTTGTTCCTTGTTGTCGCTACCAACGGTCGTCGAGTTGGTCGAGTCATACACTGCGCCGATGCCCAGCGGGCCGCCAGCGTAGTTAGCACCCAGGCTCCACTCACGGCCGGTCTTGCTGCTGCCAGCAACTTCGTTACCGTTGTTGTTGAACGAGTACAGAGCCGAGACGCTCAGGCCACCGAACGTGCCGATGTACTTAACAGCGTTGTCAGCACGACCCGAGAAGAACTGGTCTTGCGAAGCCAGCGAGTAACGCGTGGCGATTGCCATCGGGTCATACACCAGCGAGAAGTCGTACAGCAGGTTTTGCTGACGACCCAGGGTCAGTTGACCCCACTGGCCTTGCAGACCGACGTAAGCGTTACGACCGAACAGACGGCCACCTTGACCCGACGTGCCGGTGTCAACGTTGAAGCCGCTTTCCAGGTTGAAGATACCCTTCAGGCCACCGCCCAGGTCTTCAACGCCACGCAGGCCCCAACGCGAGCCCGACAGGCCACCCGAATCCAGGCCAATACGCGAGCCGCTCGAACCAGCGGTTGCGCCCGGCACCTTGTTTGCGTAGGTCAGACCAGCGTCGACCACGCCGTACAGGGTCACGGAGGATTGTGCATAGGCGCCACCGGCGGCCAGAGCTGCAACAGCAGCTGCAAACAGTTTCATCTTCATATCGACACTTTCCTTGTCAACTGATTGGGAAATCTTGACTGTCCTTATGGACGACGCAGATACCTCACGTCTGTCGGCATTATGGGCCAGCGTTGACAGATTCCGGAAACCCTTTTTGGCTCTGGGAGGCGATTTGCGGCCAAGTTGTTGCTCATGGGCAACACGGCGCAGCCCCCTTTGGATGGGGGGCTGGAGCGGCTTTTTGCGCGATGGCGCGGGGGTTGGCGGGCAATTGTCGGGGCTGGTAACGCCCCATTTTTGTCACCCGGGTGTCGACAGAATTTGTCGCCTTCTCGCCACGCCAACACGAAAAGAGGCTGATGGATCTCTTTTTCTCAGCGACCCAGCGCGGCGCGCCATCTCCTCAGGAAATCGGCACGACGCAGCTGATCTTGATGGGCGAGTAAACCCGGGCCGACTGGAATGGGCCGATGCGTGTTACCCAGTTCGGCGAGCAGACGCTTGGCCGTCAGCCCGGTCTCGACGTCCTGGCGCAGCGAGAAAAGGAATGCGCGGTCGGCCATCACACTCTGGCCGTCACGCGAGAGCATGAAGTCGAGCCACAGGCGCGCAGCGTTCGGCCGGGCAGCGCGGCGAGCGATGAAGGCGACGCGGGTGGCGACCAGCGTGTAGTCGGTCGGCATCTTGATGGCGAGCGCGGGATTGCGATCGGCGTAGCGGGCGGCGTACGAGCCGATCACGTCGTAGGCGAGCAGGCTCTCGCCTGAGGCCACGCGCTCGAGCATGGCGGCCGTCGTGATGTACAGGTTGACGTTGACGCCACCCAATGCCCGGGCAACATCCCAGAACACGGGGGAGGTGCGCGCATCTTCGGCGGCAAAAAGGAAGGCGGAGCCCGAGTGCTCGATGTCGTATGCGGCAACGCGGCCGCGCAGCAAGTCGCGATGGCCGTTGAGAATGCGGGCGAAATCGGCGTGCGTGGAGGGCACCAGATCAGCGGACAACTGGCGCGCGTTGTAGACGAAGACGACTGGCTCGTAGCTCGTGCCGTAGGCCTCGCTCTTCCAGATGGCCCATGACGGCAGGTACGGCCGCTCGGGTGATGCATATGACAGCGCATGGCCATCGTTGACGAGCTTGAATTGCTCGGGCATCGCCGAGCTCCACACGACGTCGGCGCCGGGCGACTTGGAGGCCAGTTCTGCGAGGAAGCGTCGGTAGATGTCGTCGCTGTTTTGCTCGCGGTAGTCGACGGTGATACCGGGATAACGTGCCTCGAATGCGCGGATGAGCGGGTGCGCAGCGGCAAAGTCCGTCGTCGAGTAGACCGTGACCCGGCCTTCTTGCCGGGCGGCGTCGATCATCGCGCCGTAGTCGCGCGGGTAATACGAGGGCAATTCGGGCGCGGCGCTCGCCAGCCATTGCGCATGACCCTCAAGCGAAACGGCGCCCCCCGCGGCCAGTAATGCAGCGGTCTGGCACAGCCAGCGGCGACGGGAATTTGGGGTGGACGACATGCAGATCAGCCCGCATCCATGAGGTTGGTGTGATTCGACGGTGTAATCGAGATACAGGCCGCACGCATTATCATGAAAAAGCACACAGAACGATATTGAGAGACACCCGATGCGGATCTTGCTGGTGGAGGATGAGGACGAATTGGCGGCATGGCTGGCGCGCGCGCTGGCGCAAAGCGGCTTCGTGATCGAGCGCGCAGCCGATGGCGTGATTGCTGAGGCCTTCCTCGGCTCCGGAGAATTTGACGCGGTGGTACTGGACCTGCGCCTGCCGCGCAAGGACGGCTTTGCCGTGCTGGCCGACATGCGTGCGCGGGATGACCGCACGCCGGTGCTGATCCTCACAGCGCAGGGCGCGCTGGATGAGCGCGTGCGCGGTCTCAACGCGGGCGCGGATGACTTCCTCACCAAACCGTTCGCACTGTCCGAGCTGGAAGCGCGGCTGATGGCCCTGATTCGGCGCAGCCGTGGCCGGGCCTTCCCGCGCCTGCGCTGCGGGCCGCTGGAGTTCGATACCGGGCGCAAGGCGTTCCTGCTGTCAGGCGAGCCGCTCTCGCTCACGCCGCGCGAGCACGCTGCACTGTCGGCACTGCTGCACAAGACCGGCCAGCCGATCGGCAAAGTGCATCTGTTTGACAAGGTCTTCAATCTGGACAGCGATTCAAGCCCTGACGCCGTGGAGGTGGTCGTGCACCGCCTGCGTAAGAAGCTGGCGGGCACGGGCGTGCAGATCGTCACGGTGCGCGGCCTGGGCTACATGCTCGAAACGGGCGCGAGCGACGCCAGCACCGTCGGCGACAACACCGCCCCATGACGCAACGGCTTGCCCTGCTGCCACGCAGCCTGAAACTCACGCTGCTGTGGCTGCTGCTGCCCGGGTTGATCGGCGTGCTGGCAATCGACATCGTGAGCGCATACCAGGCGCTGCGCAGCGCCACCGATCGCGCGTACGACCGCGCCCTGCTCGGCTCGGTGCGCGCCATCGAGAACGGCGTGACGATCGAGCGCGGGCAGGTACAGGTCAACGTGCCGTACGTGGCGCTGTCGATGTTCGAGTCGACCGCGCAGAGCAGCGTCTATTACCGCGTCGCCTTCGAGCCCGCGCCCGGCAAGCCTCCGGAGGCCGCGCTCACCGGGTATGACGATCTGCCACTGCCCGCCACGCGCCTGGAAAACGACACCGAGTTCTTCTACGACGCGCTGTACCACGGCGAACCGGTGCGCGTGGCCGCCGTCGCCAAGCCGCTGTATCAACCGGGGCTGCCGGCGCGCATCGTGATCCAGGTGGCCGAGACCATCGAGACGCGGCGCGCGCTGCAACAGGCCGTCTGGCGCGGCACCCTGCTGCGCGATGCAGCGCTGGTGGTCGTGAGCGCCGCGCTGCTGTGGCTGGGCGTGACCGTGGCGCTGCGTCCGCTAAATCGCTTGGCGCGCAGCATTGCAGTCCGTGCTTCTGACGACTTGCGGCCGCTCGATGCCGCGGACGTGCCCGCCGAAGTCCGCCCGCTGGTGCAAGCGATCAACCACCACATCCAGCGCTACGCAGAACTGGCGGAAGCACAGAGCCAGTTCCTCGCCGATGCATCGCATCAGATGCGCACGCCGCTGGCCGTGCTGCTCACGCAGGCCGAGTACGCGCTGCGCGAGACCGACCCGGTGCGCGTGCGTGAAAGCCTCACGGCGATCATCGCGCGGTTGCAGTCGACCAACCGGCTGACCTCGCAGTTGCTCGCGCTCGCCCGTGCGCGGCACGCAGGGCAGGACGCACCGGCCGAGACGTTCGACCTGGGCGAGCTGGCGCGCGATGTGGTGGTCGACGCCTTGCCGCTGGCGCGCGAAAAGCAGCAGGATCTCGGCTGGGACGATGCAGGGCTCGCTGCAACCCTGTCCGTCACGGGCTACCCCGCCTTCCTGCGTGAGGCGCTGTCCAATCTCGTACACAACGCGATCCGCTACACACCCGCTGGTGGACGCATCACCGTGCGTGCCATTGCCGACGGCGACACCGCGCTCGTCTGCGTGGACGACACCGGCCCCGGCATGAGCGCCGACGAACGCGCGCACGCGTTTCAGCGATTCCGCCGTGCACATGAAGGCGGTGGTCGTGCGGGTAAACCCAAAAGCGCGCCGAAGGATGCACGCTACGCTGCAGAGGGTTCAGGCCTGGGATTGGCGATCGCGCGGGCTTATGCGGGGCGCAGTGGCGGGCAAATCGAGCTGGCCGATGGTGAGCCGAACGGGCATGGCGGCGTGGGCTTGTCAGCGCGGATTCGCGTACCGCTCACGCCATCGACAACGTCTCCTGAGCATGCTGCAACGCAGCAGCATCAATGAAAGCGTGACGAAAGCGCGCGACTTCTATACTGCGCCGCACCTGGGGCCATCCGCCCGAGCTACACGCATCAAGCCATAAGTAGCCGGCCCCACACCATCACAAGCAAACAGGAGACAAACCCATGCTTCGTGGCCGCTTTGTGCCCGCGCACGCCGCTCTCGTTTCGATTGCAGCTGCCGCTCTGACCCTCAGCACCGCTGCACTCGCGCAAGTCCCGGCTGGCTACCCCGCCAGCTACGCCGACACCATTGCCGCCGCCAAGAAGGAAGGCAAGGTGGTGGTCTACGCCACGACCGATACCAAGGCCGCCGATCCGCTGATCAAGGACTTCGAGTCGCTCTACCCCGGTGTGAAGGTCGAGTACAACGACATGAACAGCAGCGAGCTGTACAACCGCTTCATCAGCGAGCAGGCCGCCGGCGGCGCCTCGGCCGACATGATGTGGAACTCGTCGATGGACTCGCAGCTCAAGCTCGCGCAGACCTACGCGCTGAAGTACGACTCGCCCGAAGTGCCGCATCTGCCGACGTGGGCCGTCCACAAGGGCCTGGCTTACGGCACGACGTACGAGCCGGCCGTGTTCCTGTACAACAAGCGCCTGATAAAGGATTCGGAAGTGCCGCAAACGCACGCCGATTTCGCCAAGCTGGTCAGCAGCCAGCCCGAGCGTTTCAAGAACAAGGTCACGACGTACGACATCGAGAAGTCTGCCGTGGGCTTCATGATGGCCGCGCAGGACAACCTGGATTCGCCGCAGTACTTCGACTTCGTCAAGGCCGTGGGCCCGAACCTGGTGCTGCAGTCGTCCACCGGCACGATGATGGAGCGTGTGGCCTCGGGCGAAAACCTGGTGGCCTACAACATCCTCGGTTCGTACGCGATTGCGCGCGCCAAGAAGGACCCGTCGATCGGCATCGTCTATCCGAAGGACTACACGCTGGTGGTCTCGCGCGTGGCGATGATCGCCAAGAAGGCGAAGAACCCGAACGCCGCCAAGCTGTGGCTGGACTACATCCTGTCCAAGCGCGGCCAGGACATCCTCGCCAACAAGTCGGACCTGCACTCGCTGCGTGACGACGTGACGGGCGAAGCCACCGCTGCCGGCCTGAAGAAGATTCTCGGCAACTCGATCAAGCCGATCCCGGTGGACGAGTCGATCCTGACGTTCCTGGAGCCGAAGAAGCGCCTGGACTTCATCAAGCAATGGCGCACCGCCGCCGGTCGCTGATCTGCTGACTAGCGGAATCACGATTCCTCTTATCTGACCGACCTGCCGGCGCCATCCGACTCTGGCGCCGGCCCCTCTTGGAGGCACCATGCGTTCTCTAGCGCAAGACCGTGCCGCCGCTTCGGAAGTCTCCCTCAAGCGCTCGCCCTGGACGCGTGTGGGACAGGCTTTGCCGCGCGGCGTGGTCATCCTGCTTACCGCGCTGGCGATTTTCACGCCGCTGGCGCTGATCTTCTACCAGAGCTTCCTCTCCGCGCCGTTCTTTATGCCGGACGCGCTGGCGGGGCTGGATGCGTATCGCTTCATCTTTACGGATTCGGATTTCTGGCACGCCTTTGAAAAGTCGGCTGCGCTGGCCTTTGGCCTGGCCGCGATCTCGGTACCGCTGGGCGGCATCCTGGCGTTCCTGATGGTGCGTTCGGACCTGCCTGGCCGTCGCATCCTTGAGCCGCTGCTGATGATCCCGGTGTTCGTCTCGCCGATGGTGCTGGCCTTCGGCTACGTGGTCTCGGCTGGCCCCGTGGGCTTCTACACGGTGTGGTTCAAGCACCTGTTCGGTGGTGCACCGTGGAACGTGTACTCGTTCACCAGCATCATCATCATTGCTGGCCTGACGCACGTGCCGCACGTGTACCTGTATGTCTCGTCGGCACTGCGCAGCCTGGGCTCCGATGTGGAAGAAGCCGCGCGCATCGCCGGTGCATCGCCGCTGTCGGTGGCGCTCAACGTGAGCTTGCCGATGGTGCGCCCCGCCCTGCTGTACGCAGCCGTGCTGGTGACCTTCCTGGGCTTCGAAGTGTTCGGCTTGGTGCTGGTGCTGGGCGATCCGGAAGGCCACCTCGTGCTGGCCACGTATCTGTACAAGCTGACCAACAAACTCGGCACGCCGGCCTATCACCTGATGGCAGCCGTAGCGGTCTGTCTGGTGATGGTGACCTTCCCGCTGGTGCTGCTGCAGCGCTACATGCTGAAGTCGGCCAACCGCTTCGTCACCGTCAAAGGCAAGGTCACGCGCAGCCGCCCGCTGCCGCTGGGCAAGTGGCGCTGGCCCGCGTGGGCGATCGTCGTGTTCTGGTTCTTCGTCACGGTGGTGGTACCGCTCTCGGGCATCGCGCTGCGCGCCTTCGTGTCGAACTGGGGTGAAGGCGTATCGTTGGTGGAAGCGTTCTCGACCACGGCGTTCCAGCAGATCTTCGAGCAGCCGCAGTTCCTGCGTGCGATGGTCAACACGGTGCTGATCGGCGTGATCGGCGGTGCGATTGCGGTGGCGTGCTACACCTGCATCGGTCTGGCCATGCACCGCAAGCCGGACGGCTGGACGCGTTTCCTCGACTACAGCGTGCTGGTGCCGCGTGCGGTGCCGGGCCTGCTGGCCGGTCTCGCCTTCCTGTGGGTGTTCCTGTTCGTGCCGAACTGGATCGAAACCGGCCTGACCGACAGCGGCCTGCCCTTCGCCAACTGGATCATCGAGAACATCGTGCCGAGCCTGCGCGACCTGCGCAGCACGATCTTCAGCGTGTGGATTGCCTACACGGTGGTGTGGATGGCCTACGGCCTGCGATTAATCTCGGCCGCACTGCTGCAGGTCGGCCCCGAACTGGAAGAAGCGGCACGCTCGGTGGGTGCCACCCGCGCCCGCACGACACGCGATGTGACCGTGCCGCTCACGCGCTACGGCCTGCTTGGCGCGTGGCTGCTGATCTTCCTGATTTTCGAGCGCGAGTACTCGACCGGTGTGTACCTGCTCTCGCCGGGCACCGAGACGATCGGCTCGATGCTTGTCTCTCTGTGGGCGGGCGGCGCCATCGATATCGTCGCCGCGCTGTCCTTCGTCAACATTGTGCTGGTGGCCGTCGGCCTCGGCATTGCACTGCGCTTCGGGGTGAAACTCCATGATTGAACTCACCGTCAACGACCTGCACCTGCAGTACGGCACCAACCCGGTTCTCAAGGGTGTTTCGATGCAGTTGCAGAAGGGCGAGGTTGTCTCGCTGCTGGGCCCGTCGGGTTCGGGCAAGACCACACTGCTGCGCGCCGTCGCCGGCCTGGAACAGGCCAGCCAAGGTACCGTCAAGATCGGCGATCGCGTCATGTTCGACGGCGCCAAGAAGCTCGACGTGCCGGCCGAGGGGCGCAACCTGGGCCTGGTGTTCCAGTCCTACGCGCTGTGGCCGCACAAGACCGTCGCCGAAAACGTCGCCTACCCGCTCAAGCTGCGCAAGACGCCCGCCGCACAGATCAAGGAACGCGTGCAGGCCGTGCTGCAGCAACTGGGCCTCGGCCATCTGGGCGAGCGCTTTCCGAGCCAGCTCTCCGGCGGCCAGCAGCAGCGCGTGGCGATTGCCCGTGCGCTGGTCTACAACCCGCCCGTGATCCTGCTCGACGAGCCGCTCTCCAACCTCGACGCCAAGCTGCGTGAAGAAGCCCGCGCCTTCCTGCGCGAGCTGATCGTGCGCCTGGGCCTCTCGGCGCTGATGGTCACGCACGACCAGAGCGAAGCGATGGCCATGTCCGACCGCATCCTGCTGCTGAACAACGGCGTGATCGAACAGCAAGGTACGCCCGAAGAGATGTACGGCGCGCCACAAACGCTCTTCACCGCCGAGTTCATGGGCAGCAACAACCGCGTCAACGGCAAGATTGCCGAGGTGCGCGACGGTATGGCCCGGCTGGTGGACGAAGCTGGTGGTTGGTCACTGTGGGGTGTTGCACGTGGTGATCTGAAGCCGGGTGCATCGGCGCACGGTGTGATCCGCCTGGAGCAAGTGCGCGTTGGACAAGACAACGCCGACAACACGATCCACCTGCCACTGGCCACGCGCATGTATTTGGGTGACCGCTGGGAATGCCTGTTCCGCGCCAGCGGTGCGACGGGCACTGGCCTGCGCGCCTACGCCAGCAGCGCTCCGAGCGATGGCCAGTACGCGCTGACCTTCCCACGCGAGCAGTTCTGGTTGTACGCGGCATAAGCGGCTTCAACGGCAACAAAAAAAAGGCAGCTTCGGCTGCCTTTTTCTTTGGACCTTTCGACGACCCGTGGATCAATCCTTCACCACCGGAAGATGTTCGGGGTCAGCATCGGGTGCTACGGTCTTGCGCAGGAAGATGGCCGCCAGGATCAGCCCCAGCTCATACAGCAACCACAGCGGCACCGCCAGCAGCAGTTGCGACATCACATCGGGTGGCGTGACAACCGCCGCAATCACGAACGCGCCCACCACCACATACGGACGTGCTTGGCGCAGCTTTTCCAGACTGACAATGCCAAAGCGCACCAGCACCATCACCACCACCGGCACCTCGAAGGTGATGCCGAAAGCGAGGAACGTGGTCATGGCAAAGCTGAGGTACTTGTCGATGTCGGTGGACATCTCCGCGCCCAGCGGTGCGTTGTAGTGCGCCATCACCTTGAACACGGTCGGGAAGACGAGGAAATACGCAAACGCCACGCCGCAGAGGAACAGGATATAGGTGCTGACCACCAGCGGCATGATCATGCGCTTCTCGTGCGAGTACAGCCCTGGCGCCACAAAGCGCCAGATTTGGTACAGCACCCACGGCAACGCGATCAGGAACGCCGCCAGCAGCGTCACTTTCATCGGCACGAAGAACGAGCCGGTGACATCCGTCACGATCATGTGGCCGTTCTTGGGCAGCGCCTGAATGAGCGGCCGCGAGAACAGGTTGAAGATGTCCGGCGCCCAGTAGACCAGGCCCAGGAAGATCAGCAGCACGCCCGCACCGGCCTTGACGATGCGCTCGCGCAGTTCGACCAGGTGCGAGATGAAGGTTTCCTGCGCGCCGTCCTCGGGCGATTGCGGATCGAGCGGAGCGGCACTCATGTCGGCTGGAGGGGGATGCGGTCAGAGCACCCGGCGGTGGGTGCTCGGAAAATCATTCGAAGAAGGAACGCCCACGCGACTGCGCAGCAACGATGGGCGGACGATGGCGCTTGACGCGCGCGGCGCCCGATTGCGCCCACATGCGCACGCCCTGCTTCTGGCGATACCACTTGGGCATCGACAGCTGCTTGTTACGCCAGCTGTTGCGGCCGTTGCGCGACTTGCCCGGCGCTGGGCGCCAGTCGGGGGCGGAAGTGGAGGTCTCACGCAATGCCGGATCGCCGAGCGCCTCGTTCAGGCGTTCGTTGATTTCCGACGTGTGCTTGCTGACCTCCTGATGGATGGTCTGCTCGACGTTGCGCGCGGCCTGCTCGAAGTCGGTGCGCATCTTGCGCAGCTCTTCAAGCTCGATCTCGCGGCTCACCTCGGCCTTCACATCGGCGATGTAACGCTGCGCGCGGCCAAGCAAAGCGCCGGCCGTGCGCGCCACTTTGGGCAGGCGCTCCGGCCCGATGACGACAAGCGCCACCATGCCAATCAGCGCCAGCTTGGAGATGCCGAGATCGATCATCGGTCAGCGTGCGACAGGGCTCAGCCTTGCTTGGTCTTTTCGCGCGCCTCGACGTCGATCGTCGTCGAGTCGTGCAGCTCGCGCGGCGGCTGTGCTGCGGTCTGCTGCGGTTGCTGCCCTTGTGCCCCAGGGGCCGGCTTGTCTTCCTGGCCTTCGCGCATACCGTCCTTGAAGCCCTTCACGGCGCTGCCCAGGTCCGAACCGATGTTGCGCAGCTTCTTCGTGCCGAACACCATCATGATGATCACCAGCACGATCAGCCAGTGCCAAATGCTAAAGGAACCCATGTCCTACTCCCACGTAAATACGGCTGCGATTGGTGCCGTCACGCCGCAACGGTGGCGGCGCCATTGGTTGATTTTACTGATTGGCGTACATCGGCTTGCTGTCGTTGAGGTACAGCCAGCCCTTCACAATACGATACAGCATCCAGATGCCCAGAACCCACAGCACCGCAAAGCCGATAAAAGCCAGCGGAATGAGCATCACGCCGATCGCACACCACAGTACGCACCACCAGAACGAACGGATCTGCCAACGAAAGTGCGACTCGTACAGCGTGCCGCGCACATCGTCGCGCTTAACATACCCGACGATGATGGCAATCAATGCAGTGATGCCGCCGGTCAGCCAAAAAATGGCGTAGAGCGCATACAGGATATGCGTCAGCCGCCGCAGCCCGGCCAAGCGTTCTGCATCGTCCGTCACCGCCACTGCCGATCCGTAGTGATCCACGCTGCCTCCCTGCGACGATTCGTCACCGATCAGTCACCCGCGGCGTCGCGCGCCTGCGACTTGCGCAACGCCTTCTCTTCCAACCCTGAGAGTCCTTCGCGGCGCGCCAGTTCGTTGACGACGTCGTCCGGTGTCAGATCGAAGTGCGACAGCAGCACCATGGTGTGGAACCACAGATCGGCCACTTCGTAGACGACTTTGCTGCGCGCCTCGTCGGTCATGCCGGCGGCGCGGGCGTCCTTGGCGGCCATGACCGTCTCGGTGGCCTCTTCGCCGATCTTCTTGAGGATGGCGTCATCACCCTTGTTGAACAGGCGGGCGATGTAGCTCTTCTCCGGGTCGCCGCCGTTGGCCAGCTTGCGGGATTCGAGCACACGCCCCAAGCGGCGCAGGGTGTCACTCATGGTTGTGGCCGGGCTTGCCGGCATAGATGTCGTCGGGGTCTTTGAGCACGGGTTCAACCGTGAGCCAGTCACCATCTTCCGCGCTGCCTTCGAACTTCTGGAAGAAGCACGCGTGGCGACCAGTATGGCAGGCGATGCCGCCGATCTGTGTGACACGGAGCAAAACCACGTCTTCGTCGCAGTCCAGGCGGATCTCGTGTACCTGCTGGATGTGGCCGGACTCCTCGCCCTTGTGCCACAGGCGCTTGCGCGAGCGCGACCAAAACACGGCTTCGCCGGTTTCCACGGTCTTCTGCAGCGCTTCACGGTTCATGAAGGCGAACATCAGCACATCGTTGCTGCCCTGCTCCTGCACGATCACCGGCACCAAACCGTTGTCGTCCCAGCGGACCTTGTTAAGCCACTTCTTGGTCATGATCAGATCCGTACCGGAATGCCGTTCTCGGCCATGAACCGCTTGGCCTGGCCGACGGTGTATTCGCCGTAGTGGAAGATGCTGGCGGCCAGCACCGCATCGGCATGGCCGAGCTTGATGCCATCAGCCAAATGCTGCAGATTGCCGACGCCGCCCGAGGCGATGACCGGCACCGGCACCGCGTCAGACACGGCGCGCGTAAGTTCGAGATCAAAGCCAGCCTTGGTGCCGTCGCGATCCATGCTGGTGAGGAGGATCTCGCCAGCGCCGCGCTGCGCCATCTCGCGCGCCCAGGCAACGGCGTCCAAGCCCGTGCCCTTACGGCCGCCGTGCGTGAAGACTTCCCAGCGCGGCGCCTCGCCTTCAGCGGAGACCTTCTTGGCGTCGATCGCCACGACGATGCACTGCGCACCATGGCGGGCGCTGGCATCCGACACGAGCTGCGGATTCGAAACGGCGGACGAGTTCATGCTGATCTTGTCCGCGCCCGCGTTGAGCAGCCGGCGCACGTCTTCCAATGCGCGCACGCCACCGCCCACCGTCAGCGGAATAAACACCTGCGAGGCCACCGCCTCGATGATGTTCAGCATCAGATCACGCCCGTCGGACGTGGCCGTGATGTCGAGGAAGGTGATTTCGTCAGCGCCCTGCTCGTCGTAGCGGCGTGCGATTTCAACGGGGTCGCCCGCGTCGCGCAGTTCGACGAAGTTAACGCCCTTGACCACCCGACCGTTGGTCACGTCCAGGCAGGGGATGATTCGTTTGGCTAGCATGATGAGTCGGGCACCTCAGTGCCCGTTGAGCGCCGCTGATTGAGTCAGAATCATGCAGCGCCGAGTTTGTCCGCGAGGGCTTGCGCTTCCTTGAAATTCAGGTCGCCCGAATAGATGGCTCGGCCACAAATCACGCCTTCCACGCCATCCTTTTCGACCGCGCACAGGTGGTCGATGTCCTTCAGGTTGGACAGGCCACCGCTGGCGATCACCGGAATCTTCACCGACTGTGCCAACTTGACGGTGGCATCGATGTTGATGCCCTGCAGCATGCCGTCGCGGCCGATGTCGGTGTAGATGATGCCTTCGACGCCGTAGTCTTCGTACTTCTTGGCGAGGTCCACGACTTCGTGGCCCGAGAGCTTGCTCCAGCCGTCCGTCGCCACCTTGCCGTCCTTGGCATCGAGCCCGACGATGATGTGGCCGCCGAATGCCGTGCATGCGTCCCGCAGAAAGCCCGGGTCCTTGACCGCCGCCGTACCGATGATGACGTACGACAAGCCGTCGTCAAGCCAACGCTCGATGGTGCCCAGATCGCGGATGCCGCCGCCGAGTTGCACGGGAATCTCATCGCCCACCTCGGCGAGGATGGCCTTGACGGCCGCCTCGTTGCGCGGCTTGCCCGCGAACGCGCCATTCAGGTCGACGAGGTGCAAGCGGCGGGCGCCCTGCTCGACCCAATGCCGCGCCATGGCAGCGGGGTCTTCCGAGAACACGGTGGCTTGGTCCATATCGCCTTGTTTGAGGCGCACACACTGACCGTCCTTCAGGTCGATGGCCGGGATGAGCAGCATAGTCGTAACGACAAAGTTGAGGGGGTAGGTTTAAACGGGGGTTCGGTTGCGACGCAGCCGCTGGCGTCACGGATTCCAGTGCACAAAATTGCGGTAGATCTGGAGGCCGGCTTGCGCACTTTTTTCCGGGTGAAACTGTGTGGCAAAAATATTATCCCGGGCGATGGCGCAGGTAAACCGCACACCGTATTCGGTCTCGCCGACCGATTCTTCGGCATTGGCCGGCCGCGCATAGTAGCTGTGCACGAAATAAAAGTAGCTGTCGTCCGGCACGCCCGCCCACAGGGCGTGGGGGCGGCTCTGACGTACGCGGTTCCAGCCCATCTGAGGCACTTTGTACCGCGAACCGTCCGGTTGCAACTGGCCGTCTAGATCGAAGCGAACCACCTCGCCGCCAATCAAGCCCAGCCCTTGGGTATATTTCTGGCCCGGGCGCGCCTCGGTGCTGCGCTCAAGCAGCATCTGTTCGCCCACGCACACGCCGAGCATCGGCTTGGTACGGGACGCTTCGAGCACAGCTTCGCGCAAGCCCGATTGGTCGAAGGCGGCCATGCAATCCGGCATGGCGCCCTGCCCCGGCAACACTACGCGGTCAGCCGCGCGAATCTCGTCAGCTTGCGCACTGATGCGCACATCGGCTTCCGGAGCCACCGTACGCAGGGCCTGCGCTACCGAGCGCAGGTTGCCCATGCCGTAATCGACAATTGCAATCGTAGTCATGATTTGAGTACAGGCAACAGGGTTTTCAGCCCGTCGACAATGAATTCCACGGCCAGCGCCGCCAAGATCAACCCCATCAACCGCGTACCGACGTTGATGCCGGTGCGGCCGATAACACGCGCGATCGGCTCGGCGGCACGCAGCACAACCCATACCACAGCCGCGATCGCCACCCCTACACCCGCCAGAAGCAGCAGTTGCCACCAATGCTGGGTCTTGCCGGCATAGACGATCACCGTGCTGATCGAGCCCGGGCCCGTGAGCAGCGGAATCGCCAGCGGCACGACGGCAATGCTGGCTTTGGCGCCGGCCTCGTCCTCTTCTTCGGGCGTGGCCTTGGTGCGGCTGGTCTGCGCGTTCAGCATGTTCAGCGCGATCATGATCATGATGATCCCGCCGCCCACCTGCAACGAACCGACCGAAAACCCGAAAAAGCCGATGATCTGCTCGCCCAACAACGCGGACAGGCCAATCACGATCGCCACCGAAATCGACGCGACTTTAATGGTGCGACGCTTTTCCGCATCCGTCTGGCTCTCGGTCAGGCTGATGAAGAACGGGATCGCCCCGATCGGGTTGATCAGCGCGAGCAGCGAGAAAAAGCTCTTGGTCAGATCCATGGGATCGGCGGCCGGGTCGTGGTGTCAGGAACGCTCGGCCAGGCCGATGCGATGGATCAGAGCGTGCCCTTGGTCGACGGAATCGTGCCGGCGGCGCGCGGATCCAGCTCAACCGCCATGCGCAGTGCACGGCCAAAGGCCTTGAACACGGTCTCGATCTGGTGATGCGCGTTGACGCCGCGCAGGTTGTCGATATGCAGTGTCACGCCGGCATGATTGACGAACCCGCGGAAGAATTCGATAGACAGGTCCACGTCAAAATTGCCCACGCGCGCACGCGTGAACGGCACGTGGAATTCCAGCCCCGGACGGCCGGAGAAGTCGATCACCACGCGCGACAGGGCTTCATCCAGCGGCACGTAGCTGTGGCCGTAGCGCACGATGCCCTTCTTGTCGCCAATGGCCTTGGCAACGGCTTGGCCCAGCGTGATGCCGACGTCTTCCACGGTGTGATGATCGTCGATATGGGTGTCGCCGGTGGCCGAGACGTCCAGGTCGACCATGCCGTGACGGGCGATCTGGTCGAGCATGTGGTCGAGGAAGGGGACGCCGGTGTTCAGCGTCTGCTTGCCCGTGCCGTCCAAATCAAGGGCGACGCGGATCTGCGTTTCAGAGGTGTTGCGAGTGACCTCAACGCGACGACTGGTGGGGCGGCTCATGGGGCTTCCTGCAGCGATGCGGCAAAGGCATCGAGAAATTGCGCGTTTTCTTCGGGATTGCTGACCGTCACGCGCAGACAGTTGGCCAGCAATGGGTGCATTTTACTGACGTTTTTGACCAGAACCCGCCGTTTGAGCAGCTTCTCGAACAATCCGGCCGCATCGGGTACGCGCAGCAGCAGGAAGTTGGCTGCGCTCGGGAACACCGTCACGCTCGGCTGGGCAGACAGCGCCGCGGTCAGTTTGGTGCGTTCAGCACGCAGGGTCGCTGCCTGGGCATCGAGCACATCGGCGTGGTCAAGGACGAAAGCCGCGGTGGCTTCGGTCAGCACATTCACGTTATACGGCGGGCGCACCTTGTCCAGCTCAGCGATCCACTTGGGGTGACCAGCCACGTAACCCAGGCGGATACCCGCCAAGCCCAGCTTGGAAACGGTGCGCATGACCAGCAGGTGGTCGAAGTCCGGCAGACGCGGCATCCAGCTGTGCTGCGCGAACGGCTGATAGGCCTCGTCGACCACCACCAGGCTCTGGCAAACCGGACCGCGGGCAGCATGGATGATGGCATCCATGTCAGCGGCGTCGAACAGGTTGCCGGTCGGGTTGTTCGGATACGCCAGGTAGATGACGGCGGGCTGGTGCTCGGCCATGGCGGCCAGCATCGCTTCGCGGTCCAGCGTCAGGTCCGCCTTGAGCGGCACGCCTACAAAGTTCAGGCCCAGCAACTGCGCCGACATCGCATACATCACGAAGCCCGGCAGCGGCGCCAGCACGGTCGCGCCCGGTTTGGCCGCGGCAATGGCGATCATGCTGATGATCTCGTCCGAGCCATTGCCCAGCAGCACCTCGGCACCGGCCGGCACGTGCATCACGCGCTTGAGCTGCGCCTTGAGCGCGTCTGCGGTCGGCACAGGGTAGCGGTTGAGCGCCACCTCGGCCAGACGCTTGCCCAGCGCCTCGCGCAGCATCGCCGGCAGGTGGTACGGGTTCTCCATCGCGTCCAGCTTGATCATGCCAGTCGCATCGGGTACGTGGTACGCGCCCATGGCGCGCACGTCGTCGCGCACGATGCGGGCGAGCAGATCATCCAAAGAGGCTTGGGCCGGGGCGGTGGCAGTCATCGTGCGTGTGGCGAGTGTTATTCGGAGGCAGTGCGTTGCAGGCGGTACTCGGCGCTGCGGGCGTGGGCCTGCAGGCCTTCGCCGTAGGCCAGCTCCGCGGCAATCTCGCCCAGCATCTGCGCGCCGGCTTCGCTCACCTCGATCAGGCTTGAACGCTTGATGAAGTCATACACGCCCAGCGGCGACGAGAAACGCGCCGTGCGCGAGGTCGGCAGCACGTGGTTCGGACCCGCGCAATAGTCGCCCAGCGATTCACTGGTGTACTTGCCGAGGAAGATCGCGCCCGCGTGGCGGATGCGTTCGGCCCACTGTCGCGGGTTCTCGGCGGAAATCTCCAGGTGCTCGGGCGCGATATCGTTGGCAATATCGCACGCCTCTTCCATGTCGCGCACCTTGACCAGCGCGCCACGGCCCGACAGCGATTCGGCAATCACGCTCCGGCGCGGCATGTCTTCGAGCTGGCGGTTGATGCTCGCTTCGACCTGCGCGATGAATTCGGCGTTCGGGCACAGCAGGATCGACTGGGCCAGCTCATCGTGCTCGGCTTGCGAGAACAGGTCCATCGCCACCCAATCCGGGTCGGTCGTGCCGTCGCAAATCACGAGAATCTCGGACGGCCCGGCAATCATGTCAATGCCAACCGTGCCGAACACGCGGCGCTTGGCGGCGGCCACATAGGCGTTGCCCGGGCCGACGATCTTGTCGACGGCGGGAACGGTATCGGTGCCGTATGCCAGCGCGCCGACAGCCTGCGCGCCACCGATGGTGAACACGCGGTCCACGCCGGCGATGCATGCCGCAGCCAGCACCAGCTCATTGCGCACGCCGCCCGGCGTGGGCACCACCATGATGATCTCTTTGACGCCGGCCACGCGTGCCGGAATCGCGTTCATCAGCACCGACGACGGGTACGCCGCCTTGCCGCCCGGCACGTAGATGCCCACGCGATCGAGCGGCGTGACCTTCTGGCCCAGCACCGTGCCGTCGGCTTCGGCGTATTCCCAGCTATGCGTGCCGCATTCCAGCTTCTGCTTCTCGTGATAGGCACGCACACGGGCGGCAGCGGCTTCCAGCGCGGCGCGACGTTTGGGCTCCAGGCCATCCAGCGCAGCTTGCAGCGTGGTGGGCGACAGTTCCAGCGCGGCCACGCTGTCGGCTTCAATGCGGTCGAAGCGCTGTGTGGCTTCTAGCACGGCAGCATCGCCGCGGGCTTTCACGTCGGCCAGGATCTGCGCGGCAGCGCGGTCGATCGCTTCGTCTTCGCTCGCCTCGAAGGCGAGCACCTGGCGCAGTTGCGCCGCGAATCCGGCTTCGGCCGAATCCAGCTTACGGATGGTCAGGCTCATGCGGGTTCTCCGACGCGCGCATCCTGGGCGGAAGCGCGCTCGAAAGCGTCGAGGATTGGCGCCAACCGCTCGCGCTTGAGCTTCAGCGCAGCCTGGTTGACGACCAGTCGGGACGAGATCTGCACGATCTCTTCCACCTCGACGAGGTTGTTCGCGCGCAGCGTGCCGCCGGTGCTGACCAGGTCGACGATGGCATCGGCCAGGCCCACCAGCGGGCCCAGTTCCATCGAACCGTACAACTTGATCAGGTCGACGTGCACGCCCTTCTTGGCGAAGTGTTCACGCGCGGTGTTCAGATACTTCGTCGCCACCGACAGGCGCGCGCCCTGGCGCACCGCGTTGGCGTAGTCGAAGCCCTTGGGCACCGCCACCGACATGCGGCAGCGGGCAATGTTCAGGTCGATGGGCGCATACAGGCCCGCCATGCCGTGCTCCATCAGCACGTCGCGGCCAGCCACGCCAAAGTCCGCCGCGCCGTACTGCACATACGTCGGCACGTCGGAGGCACGCACGATGATCACGCGCAGCGCCGGGTCCGACGTCGGCAAAATCAGCTTGCGCGAGGTTTCCGGATCTTCGGTCACCTCGATGCCGGCAGCCTTGAGCAGCGGCAGCGTCTCTTCAAAGATGCGGCCCTTGGAGAGCGCCAGCGTGAGCTGGTTGGAGGCGGACTGGAATGCGTTCATGGCGGACCTTGTCTGTGCCTTATGCCGAGATGCGGCGGATTTTTGCGCCCACGGCGGAGAGCTTGTCTTCGATGCGGTCGTAGCCGCGGTCGAGGTGATAGATGCGGTCAACCAGCGTTTCGCCCTGCGCGATCAGGCCGGCAATGACCAGGCTGGCCGAAGCGCGCAGGTCAGTCGCCATCACGGTCGCGCCCGACAATTGCTCGACGCCCGTCACCATCGCCGTCTTGCCGTCGATGACGATATTGGCGCCCAGTCGGTTGAGTTCCTGCACGTGCATGAAGCGGTTCTCGAAGATTGTCTCCGTCACCGTCGCAGCGCCTTCCGCAATGGCATTGAGCGTCATGAACTGCGCCTGCATGTCGGTCGGGAACGCCGGATATTCCGAGGTGCGGAAGCTGACCGCCTTCGGGCGGCCGGTCATCTGCACGCGGATCCAGTCGTCGCCGGTGGTGAGCGTCACGCCGGCTTCGCGCAGCTTGTCGAGCACCGCATCGAGGATGCCCGGCGGCACACCGCGCAGCGTCACGTCACCGCCAGCCGCAGCCACGGCGCACAGGAAAGTACCGGCTTCAATGCGATCGGCAATCACCGTGTGCTCGGCGCCCTTGAGCGATTCGACGCCCTGGATCACTAGGCGGTCGGTACCGATGCCTTCGATGCGCGCGCCCATCTTGACGAGCAGGTTCGCGAGGTCGGTCACCTCGGGCTCGCGTGCGGCGTTTTCGAGCACGGTCTCACCATCAGCCAGCGCGGCGGCCATCAGCAGGTTTTCGGTGCCGGTCACCGTCACCATATCGGTGACGATGCGCGCGCCGCTCAGGCGTTTGGCGCCATTGGCGAGCTTGGCTTCGATGTAGCCGTGTTCGATGACGATCTCGGCACCCATCTGCTGCAGGCCCTTGATGTGCTGGTCGACCGGGCGTGCACCAATGCCACAGCCACCCGGCAGCGACACGCGTGCGTGACCGAAGCGCGCCAGCAGCGGACCCAGCACCAGGATCGACGCGCGCATGGTCTTCACCAAGTCGTACGGCGCTTCCGGCGAATGGATGTTCGCGGCATCGAGTGTGAGGTTGTGGCCATCCAGCGCGCCTTCCACCCCCATCTGGCGCAGCAGCTTGAGCATCGTGCGCACGTCTTGCAGGTTGGGCACGTTGTTCAGCGCCAGCGCCTCGGGCGTCAGCAACGCGGCGCACATGATGGGCAGCGCGGCGTTCTTGGCGCCAGACACGCGGATTTCGCCCGACAGCGGGCCATTGCCTTCAATCAGCAGTTTGTCCATGAGCGAGACGTCACGTCGGTCAGTTCGCAGGGGGCGCTCAGCGAGCGCAAGGTCGGAATCGGTTTCAGTGGCTACCGGGGTGGGATCAAGCTCGGCCATCAGGACTGCCACTCCGCCGGGGTGAGCGTCTTCATGGACAGCGCGTGAATCTCCGCGCGCATGCGATCACCCAATGCGGCATAGACGAGCTGGTGACGCTGGATCAACCGCTTGCCTTCAAACTGCGCGCTGACGATGGTGGCGAAGAAATGCTGGCCGTCGCCCTCGACTTCGAGGTGTTCGCACGGCAGGCCGGTTTCGATGTACTGCTTGACTTGTTCGGGTGTGGGCAACATGGCCTTCCCTCTCCTGCAAAACGTTAGGGTGGTGCGTCGTGTTGATTTTATAGACGCATCAATGGCGCAGCTTGTAGCCCGTGCGCAGCATCTGCAGGGCAATCCCCCCCACCACGACCAGCGCGATCAGCATCACGCCGAGGCTCGTCGCCACCGGCACATCGGACACGCCGAAGAAGCCGTAGCGGAAGCCGTCGATCATGTAGAAGAACGGGTTGGCGTGGGACACCGCCTGCCAAAACGGCGGCAGTGAATGGATCGAATAGAACACGCCCGCCAGGAAGGTGGCCGGCACGATCAAGAAATTCTGGAAGGCCGCGAGCTGGTCGAACTTCTCGGCCCAGATACCGGCGATCAACCCTAGCGTGCCGAGCACGGCGGCCCCCAGCACGGCAAACACGATGATCCACAGCGGCTGCGCGAAGTGCAGATGCGCGAATAGGGTCGTCACCACCAGCACGCCCGACCCCACGGCCAGACCGCGGATGACGGAGGCGCACACATAGGCGCCGAACATCTCCCAGTGCGACAGCGGCGGCAGCATGATGAACACCAGATTGCCGGTGATCTTCGACTGGATGAGCGACGACGAGCTGTTCGCAAACGCGTTCTGCAGCACACTCATCATCACCAGGCCAGGCACCAGGAAAGCGGTGTAGCTCAGTTGATCGAACACCTTCACGCGGTCTTCCAGCACATGGCCGAAGATCAGCAGGTACAGCAGCGCCGTCAGCACCGGCGCGGCCACGGTCTGAAAGCTCACCTTCCAGAAGCGCAGCACCTCCTTGTACAGCAGCGTGCGGAAACCGACCCAGCGGCCCGGCAGGCTTTCAGGAATGGCGCTCATGCTGCGGGCTCCAGTGCGGTCTCGGGTGTTTGTGGCACGGCGGGGATTCCACCTTCGCGGCGCATGATCTGCACGAACACGTCTTCCAGATCGGCCTTGGCGACTTCCATGTCGTCGATCTCGCAGCCGGCTTGGCGGCAGGTGGAGAGAATCTGCTCGACCTCGCCGTAACCCGACAGACGCAGGCGCACACTGCGCTCACCGTGGTTGCCCGGCTGGCGCAGGCCTTCAAGCGACGCCGGCAACGTGCCGTTCGAGAAGCTCAGCACCAGTTGCAGCCCAGCAAACTGCGACAGCAGGTTGGCCGTGCGGTCCAGCGCCACCACCTCACCAAACTTGAGCATGGCGATGCGGTCGCACAGGGATTCAGCCTCTTCCAGGTAGTGCGTGGTCAGCACGACGGTGTGGCCCTCGCGGTTCAGACGCGAGATGAACTTCCATAGCGTCTGGCGCAGTTCGACGTCCACACCGGCGGTCGGCTCGTCCAGCACGATCACCGGCGGGCGGTGTACCAATGCCTGCGCCACCAGCACGCGGCGCTTCATGCCGCCCGATAGCGCACGCATGTTGGCATCGGCCTTGTTGGTCAGGTCCAGGTTGGCCATGACCTCGTCGATCCAATCGTCATTATTGGTCAGGCCGAAGTAGCCCGACTGCAGACGCAGCGTTTCGCGTACCGTGAAGAACGGATCGAATACCAGTTCCTGCGGCACCACACCGAGCTTGCGGCGCGCCGTGCGGTAATCGGACACGACATCGTGACCGAGCACGCGCACGCTGCCGGAATCGGCACGATTCAGGCCCGCGAGGATGGAGATCAGCGTGGTCTTGCCCGCGCCGTTGGGACCCAGCAGGCCGAAAAATTCGCCCTGCTCGACAGACAGGCTCACGCCCTTGAGCGCTTGCAACGACTTGTAGCGCTTGCGGACGTCAGCGATTTCGATGGCTTTCATGGCCGACAAAGTGAACTACCCTGCGCATCTCGTGACCGCCGATTCACATGATCGTAGCGGCCGCGAACGCCGCGCATGGCGGCGGCAGAGCGACAAACCCAGAATTATAGGGGAACTGCACCAACAGACGGCGGCGCGACTTACAGCACGGCACCAGAGTTGCCAGAAGCACGCGCGGCGCCCTGGCCGGGGCGCGGCATCGCGATGTTGGGGAAGATGCTGCCCCGCACCGGACGCCGCCTCAATGTCGCGCGTGGTGGTGTTCAGCGGACGCCGGCACAACGGCCAGCAGAGACTCGACGCCGTAAAGCATGGCGAGATTGGATAGCGCCTCAGGGGCGCCTGCGATATCGAGTGCGATACCGGCGGACTGCGCCGTGCGCTGCCACGACAGCAGCACCGCCAGCGCGGAAGAATCGACCTGCGACAACCCGCTGCAATCGACGCGCAGCGTGGCAGTGCCCGCTTCGCGCGTCTGGCCAAGCTGCGCCTCGCCCTCGCGCAGAACGCGCGGCGCTTCAAGCTGAGTCAGCGGGCCGGACAAGGTCAACATGATCGAGTCAGAAAAAGAAACAGCGGCCAAAGTTGACCGCTGTGTGGATATTACAGGAAGCCCGCTTACTTTGCCGGCCCCTTGGCGAGCTGAGCGTTGCGATCGTCCAGGAATTGCACCAGGCCAGCCACGCCACCCTTCTTGCTGATGACGTCGGCAAACTGGTTCTTGTAGGTTTCCGACAGCCACAGACCGCTGATGTTGATGTCGTAGACCTTCCAGCCGTTGGCGGTCTTCTCCATGCGGTAGTCCAGCGCCACCGGCTCGCCGTTGTTGTTGACGGTCGAGCGCACCACCACGTCAGTGTCGGCCGGGTCAGCGCGGAACGGCTTATACGTGACGGTCTGGTTCTTCACGTTCGACAGCGCGCCAGCGTAGGTGCGGATCAGCAGCGTCTTGAAACCGTCCTGAATCTGTTGCTGCTGCTCGGGCGACGCCTGGTTCCAGAAGCGGCCCATGGCGATTTGCGTGGTGCGCTTGAAGTCAGCGCGCGGCACGATCTTCTGGTCGACCAGTTGGAAGACCTTGGCCATGTTGCCGCCGCGCAGGTCCGGGTCGCCCTTGATGGTGGTCAGCACGTCGTCCACAGCGGTCTTGACGGTGGTTTGTGCGTCAGCCTCTTGTGCGTAGACGGGAGCAGCAGCCACGGCAGCGGTCAGCGCCAGACCAGTGAACAGGGAGCGGAGGAGTTTCTTCAACATAGCGCGTCCTTCTAGCGTGATTTTTGGGTCGCTTGCGGCACGCTGGCCGCAATCTTGTTGGCGATTAGAACAGACCGACCGCTGGCGAGTTCGCCCGGGCCGGTCAGTTTTACGCCTTGTCACCTTTGAGGCGACGCTGTTACGTGTGGCGAATCAGCGGCGGAACACCGGCCAGTTAGGTGTAAAGCGCTGATACGGCGACACGGTTGCATCGCCGGAATCGGACGACTTGTCCGACGATTTCTTGTTGTCCCGATCTTCCGGCAGATTGCCGTCGTAAATCAGGTAGCGGCGGCGCTGCAGATAGGCATCGCGCATGAAGGTGTACTTATCGACAGCGCCCTCTTCCAGCACGTTGCTGATGCCGAGCAGGCTGGCGCGCACATCAACCACCCGCAGCGCAGCCAGCGAATACGTGATTGTGCTGTTGTGCCAGTACGTCAACGGGTCCAACTGCCAGTCGACCAGGAAGCCTGCCGTGTCACGCACGGTGCTCGGGCCCAGCAGCGGCCACACCACATACGGGCCGGCCGGCACGCCCCAGACACCCAGCGTCTGGCCAAAGTCTTCCTTGTGCTTGGGCAGACCGGCATCCGACGCGATATCGATCAGACCGCCCAGGCCCAGCACGGTGTTGATCGCCACGCGCATGGTGTCTTCCAGCGCGGCGGTGCCTTTGAGCTGCAGCAGGTTGTTGACGGCCGAATAGACGTCACCCGCGTTGGAGAAGAAGTTCGACACCGCCGTGCGCGCCGGCGACGGCACGACATCGACATAGGTTTGCGCAACGGGCCTGAGCACACCCTTGTCGAGATCTTCGTTGATACGGAAGACCTCGCGGTTGAATGGCTCGATCGGATCGGCCGGATTGGCATTCGGGCCCGTGGCGCAGCCTGCCAGCAGCGAAACACCCGCCGCCAACGCCAGTGTGAAACTACGCAATGTGTGGATGGACGTTGTTGTTTTCATGATTTATTTGCTCCCACTCCCCTCGGCCGGCTTGGCTCCGCCGGCGTTGCTGCCGTTGCTACCAGCACCGGCATCTGCGGCCTTGCTGTACAGGAACTGGCTGATCAGGTTCTCCAGCACCACCGCCGACTGCGTCATCGTGATCTTGCTGCCGCTGGCCAGCATGGCCTCGTCTCCACCCGGCTCGATGCCGATGTACTGCTCGCCCAGCAGGCCCGAGGTCAGGATCTTGGCCGAGCTGTCCTTCGGAAACTGGTAGCGCTGGTCCATGTCGAGCACGACGGTGGCCTGGTAGGTCTTATCGTCGAACAGGATCTGCGACACACGGCCGACCACCACGCCCGCGCTCTTGACCGGCGCACGTACCTTCAGGCCACCGATATTGTCGAAGGCGGCTTTCACCTGGTAGGTCTTGGAAAAGGAGAACGCGCTCATATTGCCGGCCTTGAGCGCCAGGAACAGCAGCGCCACGATGCCCACCAGCACGAACAGTCCGACCCAGAAATCGAGGAGGCTCTTACGCATGATTCTTTCTCGTTGAATGTCTGACGGATCAGCTGAACATCAGCGCCGTCAGCACAAAGTCCAGCGCCAACACGGCCAGCGATGCGATCACCACGGTGCGGGTCGTTGCACGCGACACGCCTTCAGGCGTCGCCTTGGCCTCGTAGCCCTGATAGAGCGCGATAAAAGTCACGGCCACGCCGAACATCACACTCTTGATGACGCCGTTGACGACGTCATCCATTACGTCTACACCGGCCTGCATCTGCGACCAGAACGCCCCGGGGTCCACGCCGATCAGGCCCACACCGACAAAGTATCCGCCCAGAATACCGACCGCGCTGAAGATCGCCGCCAGCAGCGGCATGGCGATGAAACCCGCCCAGAAGCGCGGCGCCAGCACACGGGCCAGCGGGTCGACGGCCATCATCTCCATGGCGATCAACTGCTCGCCGGCTTTCATCAGGCCGATTTCAGCGGTGAGCGACGTACCGGCGCGGCCGGCAAACAGCAACGCCGTCACCACCGGGCCCAGCTCACGCACCAGCGACAGCGCCACCAGCAGGCCCAACGCCTGCTCGGAGCCATAGCGATTGAGCGTGTAGTAGCCCTGCAAGCCAAGCACGAAGCCGACAAACAACCCCGACACCGCAATGATGATGAACGAGTCGTTGCCGATGAAACGCAGTTGCTCGATCACCAGGCGTGGGCGGCGCAGCACGTCGCCCGAGGCGGCGAACAGCGCGAACAGCGTGCGTGTCGCATACCCCAGGCGGCTGATCAGTCCGCGAACGAGGAAGCCGATGCTGGAAATCATTGTCCGCCTCCGTTCTTGCCCAGGCCAAAGTCTTCGGCCAGCGGCACGCCCGGATAGTGGAACGGCACGGGGCCATCCGCCTCGCCATGCACGAACTGGCGCACGAACGGATCAGTCGAGGCGGTCAACTCGGCCGGCGTGCCCTCGGCGGCAATGCCACCATTGGCGATGAAGTACACGTAGTCGGCAATATGGAACGTCTCCTGCACATCGTGCGAGACGATGATGCTGGTCGCGCCCAGCGCGTCGTTCAGCTTGCGGATGAGCGAGGCGGTGAGGCCCAGCGAGATCGGGTCCAGCCCGGCGAACGGCTCGTCGTAGAGGATGAGCGACGGGTCCAGCGCAATCGCACGCGCCAGCGCCACGCGCCGCGCCATGCCGCCGGAAATCTGCGAGGGCATGAGGTCACGCGCACCGCGCAAGCCGACGGCGTTGAGCTTCATCAGCACCAGATCGCGGATGAGGGGCTCGGGCAGCTCGGTATGTTCGCGCAATGGAAATGCCACATTGTCGAACACGGACATATCCGTAAACAGCGCGCCGAACTGAAACAGCATGCCCATCTGACGACGCGCCGCGTACAGCGCCGGCTTGTCCATGGCGCCGATGTCCTGACCGTGCACGCGCACGGTGCCGGCTGCCGCCCCAACCTGCCCGCCGATCAAGCGCAGGATCGTTGTCTTGCCGCAGCCCGAACCACCCATGACGGCCACAACGCTGCCCTTGGGTACACGCATGCACAGACCGGACAGGATGCGCCGTGCGCCTGGCTGGTAGGCAAAATCAACCTGATCAAGCTCGACGACGGCGTTGGTGGGCTGGGTGGACACGGTGGAGTTCGGTGCTGAGGGCTCGGCAGGTTGGCGGCCCTAGGTGACGCTTAAGGCGGACCGCATCTTGTTATGTTCGCTAGCCGTACCGGCTCGATACGGCCCGCCATTATAGGTGGAAACCCGTGGAGCCCGTCAGTCACTCCACGCTTACCTACAGTTAGTGTGGCTTGAGCGCCGCGTTGCTGATCTATGGTCTTGCTGCCCGCTGAAAGTGGTGCACAAAGCGAGGCGACCAAAAACTCATTCGCCGGTATCGACGCGCAGATCTACCTGACGGATCAGCGCCTGCCAGTGGTTAGCGTCACGGCGCGCCGCCTGGGCGAGGGCATCGGGCGCGTTCCATTCTGGCTCGAAGCCCCCAGCGCGCAATGTGGCGAGAACATCCCTTGAATCGAGCGCGCGGCGGAATTCAGTTGCTGCGCGCATCGACAGCGGCTTGGGTGTACGTGCCGGCATGAACGCCCCAACCCAAGCGCTGTAGTCAAACCCGGCGAGGCCCGCCTCGCGCAAGGTGGGCGTGGTGGGCGAGAACGACGAACGCGCCGACCCCGTCACGCCCAGCAGCCGCAACTGGCCACTGGACACCCCTGTCGACAGGCTCGGATAGCCGGCGAAACACGCCGCCATCCGCCCGGCCAGCACTTGCTGCACGAGTCCGGCCTCGCCGCGGACGGCCACGTGCGGTGCGTGAAATGCGTAGTCGCGCACAAACTGCTCGGCGACGAGGTGGGACCAGGTGCCGAGGATGTCTGAGCCGCAATTGACGGAAACAGATTCCCCACGCGCCCGGGCGATCAACTCGCCGACGGAGGTGATCGACAATCGCGCATCGACTGCCAGGAACAACGGAAGCGTCGCCACCATGGCCACCGGCTGGAAGTCACGCAGCGGATCGTACGGCGCCGGCTCCAGCGCGGGCTGCACAACGAACGTCGTTTGCTGAAGCAGCAGTGTGTGGCCGTCGGACGGCGCACGCGCAACCAGATCACCGGCGGCCATGCCATTGGCTGCCGGGCGGTCGTCCACATCGGCCAGACGGCCGATCTGCTGCTGCAATTGCATGGCGAGCGATCGCGCGACCGCGTCGAATACGCTGCCCTCGGCAGCCGGCACAACCAATCGCAGCGGATGCGACGGGTAGCCCAGCAGTTCGGCGCGCGCCGGCAGAGTCACGGCTACCGGCAGCGCGCCCAGCCAGACAATAGTCTTGCGGCGCCGCAGGTCGGGCGAATCGGGCACATCTGCGCACAAATTGCTGTCGCAGGCTCGCATCGTGGCGTGAAGGTCGGGGGGCATTTCATTCTAGAAATCCGCCCCGCCGTGCTGCACTCATGTAAACCATGTCGATGTAAACCATGAGGCATAACGACCCTGTCACAACGCAACTCACGCGCCGCAAAGAAAAAGGCCCGCAGAAGCGGGCCCTGGATCAAACGGTCAACCGCGTGGTCAGCGCGGCAGTTCCGTATGGCCCATGAGAAACGCGTCCACCGAGCGCGCAGCCTGACGGCCTTCGCGGATGGCCCACACGACCAGCGACTGGCCACGGCGCACGTCACCGGCGGCAAACACCTTCGGCACATTGGTGGCGTAGGCGTTGTCGCCTTCGGTGGAGGCACGCGCGTTGTTGCGCGCATCCTTGGTCACGCCAAAGGCATCCAGCACGCCGCCGACCGGATTGGTAAAGCCCATCGCCAGCAGCACGAGGTCGGCTTTGAGCGTGAACTCACTGCCTTCGACCTCGCTCATCTTGCCGTCCTTCCACTCCAAGCGCACAGCCTTCAGACCCGTCACACGGCCGTTCTCGCCGATGAGCTCCTTGGTGGCCACCGACCAGTCGCGCTCGCAACCTTCGTCGTGCGACGACGACGTGCGCAGCTTGATCGGCCAGTACGGCCACACCAGCGGCTTGTTTTCCTCTTCCGGCGGGCGCGGCAGCAGTTCGAACTGCGTGACCGATGCAGCACCATGGCGGTTGGACGTGCCCACGCAGTCGGAACCCGTGTCGCCACCACCGATCACGATAACGTGCTTGCCGTCCGCGCGGATCGGGTTCGGCGCGTTGCCAGCCACTTCCTTGTTCTGCGGGATCAGGAATTCGAGCGCGTAGTGCACGCCGTCCAGATCACGGCCCGGCACCGGCAGATCGCGCGGCACTTCCGAGCCACCGGTCAGCACGACGGCGTCGAATTGCTTGAGGATGTCGTCGGCAGCGATGGTTTCGCGTGCGTCGTTGACGATGCCTGCGGGCATCGTTGCGTTGCCCACCATCACGCCCGTGCGGAACGTCACGCCTTCGGCTTCCATCTGCTGCATGCGGCGGTCGATCTGCGCCTTTTCCAGCTTGAAGTCGGGGATGCCGTAACGCAGCAGGCCGCCGATGCGGTCGTTCTTCTCGAACAGCGTCACGTCGTGGCCCGCGCGCGCCAGTTGCTGCGCAGCGGCCATGCCAGCGGGGCCCGAGCCGACCACAGCCACGGTCTTGCCGGTCTTGTGCTTGGGCACTTGCGGCGCAACCCAGCCCTCTTCCCAGGCCTTGTCGATGATGGCGTGCTCGATCGACTTGATACCGACCGGCAGTTCATTGATGCCCAGCGTGCACGCCGCTTCGCACGGTGCCGGGCAGATGCGGCCCGTGAACTCGGGGAAGTTGTTGGTCGAGTGCAGCACTTCGATCGCGGTCTTCCAGTCCTGGCGGTACACCAAGTCGTTGAAGTCCGGGATGATGTTGTTGACCGGGCAGCCGTTGTTGCAGAACGGAATGCCGCAGTCCATGCAGCGCGCACCCTGGATCTTGGCTTCGTTGTCCGCCAGCGCGAACACGAACTCCTTGTAATGCTTCACGCGCGCTTCGGGCGCTTCGTATGCCTCGTTCTGGCGGGGAAATTCGAGAAAACCGGTCGCCTTGCCCATGATGTCCTTCCTGACCCGATTCCTTCCGGCACAGCATCGCTTGCCGGGCGCTCGGGCCTGTCTTGTGAGGTTGCGTTTATTCAGTGGCGGCGGGTGATGGATCTTGTGGGATCAACCACCCGCCTAGTCGCTTGGAGTCAGCTCAGGCCGCGATCTGTTCGCGGGCAGCTTCCTGTTCGCGCTCGTACATCTCGGTCAGCGCGCGCTTGTACTCGGTCGGGAAGACCTTAACGAAGCGGCGGCGCGCGTTGCTCCAGTCGGCCAGCAGCTCCTTGGCACGCTCGGAGCCGGTGTAGCGGAAGTGCTTTTCCACCAGCGCCTTGAGCAGTTGCTCGTCGAGCACGCGCTCGCCATCGACCTTGTGCCAGGTCGACTGCGTGTGCGCCTTCTCCTGGTCTGCCGCCGACAGCACGGACTCCAACGCGACCTGCGCCGTGTTGCAGCGCTTGTCGAACAGACCGTCTTCGTCATAGACGTAGGCCACGCCGCCCGACATGCCCGCCGCAAAGTTGCGGCCGGTGGCGCCCAGCACGACGACGGTGCCGCCGGTCATGTACTCGCAGCCGTGGTCGCCCGTGCCTTCCACCACGGTGGTGGCGCCGGAGTTACGCACTGCGAAGCGCTCGCCGGCCACGCCGTTGAAGAAGGCCTCGCCGGCCAGCGCGCCGTACAACACGGTGTTGCCGACGATGATGTTGCTGGTCGGCTCGCCGCGGAATTCATGCGGCGGGCGCACGATCACGCGGCCGCCCGACAGGCCCTTGCCCACGTAGTCGTTGCCATCGCCCACCAGATCCAGCGTGATGCCATGTGCGAGGAACGCGCCAAACGACTGGCCGGCCGTGCCCTGCATCTGGATGTGGATGGAATCATCCGGCAGACCCTCGTGGCCGTAGCGCTTGGCCACCTCGCCCGAGAGCATCGCGCCCACGGTGCGGTTGACGTTGCGCACCGGCTGGATGAACGAGACGCGCTCGCCCTTCTCCAGCGCTGCCTTGGCCTTCTCGATGAGCTGATGATCCAGCGCGCGATCCAGACCGTGGTCTTGCACGTCGACCTGATAGCACGGCTCGCCTTCCTTCTTGGCCGGCTGGTAGAAGATGCGCGCGAAGTCCAGACCGCGTGCCTTCCAGTGTTCGATGCCGGCCTTGGTGTCGAGCAGATCAGCGCGGCCGATCAGCTCGTTGAACGAGCGGATGCCCAGTTGCGCCATGATCTCGCGCACTTCCTCGGCCACGAAGAAGAAGTAGTTCACCACGTGCTCGGGCTTGCCCGAGAACTTCTTGCGCAGCACCGGATCCTGCGTCGCCACGCCCACCGGGCAGGTGTTCAGGTGGCACTTGCGCATCATGATGCAGCCCTCGACCACCAGCGGTGCGGTGGCGAAGCCAAATTCATCCGCGCCCAGCAGCGCGCCGATCACGACGTCGCGGCCGGTCTTCATCTGACCGTCAGCCTGCACGCGGATGCGGTTGCGCAGGCCGTTGAGCATCAGCGTCTGCTGCGTCTCGGCCAGGCCCAGTTCCCACGGCGTGCCGGCGTGCTTGATCGACGACCACGGCGAAGCGCCCGTGCCACCGTCATGGCCGGCGATCACCACGTGATCGGCCTTGGCCTTGGCGACACCCGCGGCCACCGTGCCCACGCCCACTTCCGACACCAGCTTGACCGACACGTCCGAACGCGGGTTCACGTTCTTCAGGTCGTGGATGAGCTGCGCCAAGTCTTCGATCGAGTAGATGTCGTGGTGCGGCGGCGGCGAAATCAGGCCCACGCCCGGCACGGCGTAACGCAGCTTGCCGATGTAATCCGTGACCTTGTGGCCTGGCAGTTGACCACCCTCGCCGGGCTTCGCACCCTGCGCCATCTTGATCTGGATCTGATCGGCAGATGCCAGGTACTCGGCCGTCACGCCAAAGCGGCCAGAAGCCACCTGCTTGATCTTCGAGCGCAGCGAATCGCCCTCTTGCAGCTCCAGATCACGCTCAACCACTTCGCGACCGATCACGTCCGACAGCTTGGTGCCCTGCTTGATGGGAATGCCGCGCAGTTCGTTGCGATAACGACGCTCGTCTTCACCGCCTTCGCCCGTGTTCGACTTGCCGCCGATGCGGTTCATCGCCACGGCCAGCGTGGTGTGGGCCTCCGTGCTAATCGAGCCCAGCGACATGGCACCGGTAGCAAAGCGCTTGACGATCTCCTTGGCCGATTCCACTTCTTCCAGCGGAATCGCGCGCGCCGGGTCCACCTTGAACTCGAACAGGCCGCGCAGCGTCATGTGGCGGCGGCTCTGGTCGTTGATCAGGTTGGCGTATTCCTTGTACGTCTGGTACGAATTCGCGCGCGTGGCATGTTGCAGCTTGGCGATCGAATCCGGCGTCCACATGTGCTCTTCGCCGCGGACGCGGTAGGCGTATTCACCGCCGGCGTCCAGCATGTTGGCCAGCACCGGCGCGTCGCCAAAGGCATCGCGGTGCAAGCGCAGGGCTTCTTCCGCCACTTCAAAGATGCCGATACCGCCCACGTTCGATGCCGTACCGTGGAAGTACTTGTCCACCAGCTCGCGCGACAGGCCGATCGCTTCGAAAATCTGCGCGCCTGTGTACGACATGTACGTGGAGATGCCCATCTTGGACATCACCTTGTGCAGGCCCTTGCCGATCGCCTTGGTGAAGTTGTAGACCGCCTTCTCGGGCGTCACACCCAGGCCCGGCGCCATCTCGGTCAGCGTTTCCATGGCGAGGTACGGGTGCACGGCTTCTGCGCCGTAGCCCGCCAGCAGCGCGAAGTGGTGCACTTCACGCGCCGAACCCGTTTCGACCACCAGACCGGTGCTCGTGCGCAGGCCTTTCTCCACTAGGTGATGGTGGATGGCAGACGTGGCCAGCAGCGCCGGAATGGCAGCCTGCTTCTCGTCGACCGCACGGTCCGACACGATCAGGATGTTGTAGCCCGACTTGACCGCATCGACCGCCTCGGCGCACAGCGAAGCGAGGCGCGCCTCGATGCCTTCCTTGCCCCACGCCACCGGGTAGCAGATGTTCAGCTCGTAAGCCATGAACTTGCCGCCGGTGTAGTGCTCGATGTTGCGGATCTTCGCCATGTCCTTGAAGTCCAGCACGGGCTGGCTCACTTCAAGGCGCATCGGCGGGTTGATGTTGTTCAGCTCCAGCAGGTTCGGCTTCGGCCCGATGAACGAGACGAGCGACATCACCACGTTTTCGCGGATGGGGTCGATGGGCGGGTTCGTGACTTGCGCAAACAGCTGCTTGAAGTAGTTGTAGAGCGTCTTGTTCTTGCTCGACAGTACGGCCAGCGGGCTGTCGTTGCCCATCGAACCGGCGGCTTCTTCGCCGTTGGCGGCCATCGGCGCCATGAGGAACTTGACGTCTTCCTGCGTGTAGCCGAACGATTGTTGACGGTCCAGCAGCTTGGCGGCCGGCTTGGTCTCGGCAGCCACGTCTTCCGGCTTGGCGTCCAGCTCGTCGAGCTTGATGCGCACGGCGTCGATCCAGCTCTTGTACGGCTTGGCGTTGGCCAGGTTGTCTTTGAGCTCCTTGTCGTCGATGATGCGGCCCTGTTCCATGTCGATCAGGAACATCTTGCCCGGCTGCAGGCGCCACTTCTTGACGATGCGCGACTCAGGGATCGGCAGCACGCCGGCTTCCGAGGCCATGACGACCATGTCGTCGTCGGTCACGTAGTAGCGCGCCGGACGCAGGCCGTTACGGTCGAGCGTCGCACCGATCTGGCGGCCGTCGGTGAAGCAGATGGCGGCGGGGCCGTCCCACGGCTCCATCATCGCGGCGTGGTATTCGTAGAAGGCGCGACGGTTGTCATCCATCAGCGTGTGCTGCTCCCACGCCTCCGGAATCATCATCATCATCGCCTGGGCCAGCGGGTAGCCGGCCATCGTCAGCAGTTCGAGGCAGTTGTCGAACGATGCCGTATCCGATTGGCCCGGATAGATCAGCGGCCAGAGCTTCGGCAGGTCGTCACCCAGCACCGGCGACGAGATACCGCCCGTGCGGGCGTTGATCCAGTTGACGTTGCCCTTGACGGTGTTGATTTCGCCGTTGTGCGCGACCATGCGGTACGGGTGCGCCAGTTCCCAGGCCGGGAACGTGTTGGTCGAGAAACGCTGGTGCACCAGTGCCAGTGCCGACACCGTGCGCGGGTCCGCCAAGTCTTGATAGTAGCGGCCAACCTGTTCGCACAGCAGCAGGCCCTTGTAGACGATCGTGCGCGCCGACATCGACGGCACGAAGTATTCCTTGCCGTGCTTGAGCTTGAGCGCCTGGATGGCATGGCTGGCGGTCTTGCGGATCACGTACAGCTTCCGCTCCAGCGCGTCGGTGGTCATGATGTCGCGGCCGCGCCCGATGAAGATCTGGCGAATCACCGGTTCAGTCTTCTGCACCGTGGGCGACATCGGCATGGTCTTGTCGACCGGCACATCGCGCCAGCCCAGCACGACTTGGCCTTCCAGGCGCACCGTGCGCTCGAGTTCCTGCTCGCAGGCCAGGCGTGAGGCGTGTTCTTTTGGCAGGAAGATCATGCCGACGCCATATTCGCCGGCCGGCGGCAGGTTCACGCCCTGCTTGGCCATCTCTTCACGATAGAACTGGTCGGGAATCTGCAGCAGGATGCCCGCGCCATCGCCCATCAGCGGGTCGGCACCAACAGCGCCCCGGTGATCGAGGTTGTGCAGGATGCGCAAACCCTGCTGGACGATCTCGTGGCTCTTCTTGCCCTTGATGTGTGCGACGAAGCCGACGCCGCAAGCGTCGTGTTCATTGGTCGGGTCGTACAGACCCTGGGCCGACGGCGCCGACGGCGTGATGGGGAAAGAATGTTGTTCCACGGCGATCTTCCGATGTTGTGGGCACAGCACGCCGCGAAATCCACACCTTGACCCTCGCATGGGTGCAGGGCGTAGACAAATAACCTATGGCGCGCCGCACCATGAATGCGGGGTGGATCGAATATAAAAGAGCGATTCGTATCAGGCAAAAGTTTTTAAATAGGGTCGGAGTAAATTAATAAATGCACGCTGTCGGTGCGGGTTTATAAATGGGGACAGATTAATTTGGTGCGGAATGACACACCTGAAGATGACAGCCTCCGCGTTCAATCACGCTACTGGTGCGGCGTCCCCCGTCCCCACTTCTACGGTTTTACGTGGCGGACGCCCTTTGGGCAGCGGCGCAACACGGCGACCACCTGAACGCGCCAGTGTGGCCAGGAAAGCCTCGCCGCCCAGCGGCCAACCGCTATGCACGTGCTGCCGGATCTGCATGAGCTGATCAGAGCCGAGCCCCTCGTGCCAGAGTGTCCGATAGCGTGATTGGCGCTCGAAAGGCGTATTACCAAGACGCCAGTAACAGTAGTGATCGCTTACCCACGGAATCGACTGAATGCCGACATGATGGCGATAGGTGCTCCATCGATCCTCTTCCGGTGAGGTGACAAGCCCCCCGCGCACGGCGTTGGATTCAACGTACAGCAGCATCGGCAAGACCCATTCGGCCGGGTCGAGCACGGTCGAGCGAAAGCGCCCTTCCCACAGCGTGCCGCTCCGATCTGCCGCCCCATTGAAGTAGCGCGTATAGCGTCGCCCGACCGCTTGCAACGTGCGAGACAGGCTATCTGCCACCTTGGGCGTGCCCACCAGGTGCACGTGATTGGGCATCAGCGAGAAGGCATGAATGGCGAAATCATGCTCGCGCGCGGCCATGCGCAGCGTGTCGAGGTAGAACGCGTAGTCCTCGTCCGTGCGAAAGACGGCCTGGCGATTGTTGCCGCGCTGCAACACGTGCACGGGAACATCAATGGGGCTGAGGCGAGGCAGGCGTGCCATGGCGAAAAACGGGCGTAGAAAGCGCACATCCTAGCGCGACAGCGCCGAATCTGTCCCCATTTTTTCAATGAGCAAACGGTTGCGCTTGAGCTGTCGCCCGAGCGCAACGAGAATTGCCCACATTCGCGGCTGGATTTGCCCGATATCAAACCGCAAGGCGTGAGAGCGCCCGCCCGCTCTTCAAATTGATCCCGCGCAAATCGATCGACCTGCATTGCCGCGAGACTGGCTCCCGTCACATTCACAAGACGATATCGAGAGGGAGCGTTTCATGGCCTTTGCACGCCTCGCCACTGCTGCGGCAATCACCGGTGCCCTTGCTGGCATCTTCAGCCCGACCGCCTTTGCGCAGAGCACCGATCTGGCGCCGGCCACCGGCAACTGGATGGTGCGCCTGCGCGCCGTCAACCTGACGGCCGCCAACAAATCCGATCCGGTCGGCGCGTTGGCCATTCCGTCCGACGCCATCCAGATCAACAACAAGGCATTCCCTGAACTGGACGTTTCGTACTTCTTTACGCCACACATCGCGGCCGAGCTGATCCTGACCTATCCGCAACAACAAGACGTGACGGTCATGCAGAGCGCGCTGGGCGGCCCGACCAAGATCGGCGACTTCCGCCACCTGCCGCCGATCCTGACGCTGCAATACCACTTCACGCCGGAATCACGTTTCAAGCCGTACGTGGGCGCCGGCATCAACTACACGCGCATCTCGAACGTGAACCTGCAGGTGCCGGGTGTCGGCCAGCTGGACCTCAGCAAAAACAGCTTCGGCCCCGCGCTGCAAGTCGGCTTCGATTACCGCCTGACCGATCGCGTGTACTTCAACATGGACCTGAAGAAGACCTGGATCAGCGCCGACGTGAAGATGGCCGGCCAGACCATCAGCAAGGTCAAGGTCGACCCGTGGCTGCTGGGTATCGGCCTGGGCTACCGCTTTTAACTTTTAGGGAGACGATCAGCGAACAGACCTTCTTCTGATCGACTTTTCCGACGTGCCGCAGGGGTCGTCGACGGCGGGGGCGCTCGTCGACGGTGGTTGGCACGTTCGGCCCGGCATGCGTTGGGGCGGCCGGGCATTTTTTTTGCGCTTACTTTTTAAGCAATGCCGGATCGAACTTCGTAACGACACGCCCTTCGAGCGGCTGGCGCTGGCGGAAGTTATCGGCATAGAAACTGCGTAGTGCGTCGAGTTGTTCGGGCGATGCCGTGATCGGCTGCTTGAGCACATACCACTCAACGTTTTCCGTCAGCGGCGGCGTGGTCAGCGAACCAAGGTAGTGGTAGTAGACGTCGCTGTGCGGCAGCAGCTTGCCCGGGATGACCACATCGGGCACCTCGTGCGCCTCACCCTTGCGTGCGGCCTTGAGCACGGCATCCAGCACCGGATTGGCTTCGCCCGGCACCAGCATCACACCAACCACTGCCATGCGGCCATCCTTGGCCGTATGCACCAAATGGACTTCGGCCGGATACCAACGCCCGTCGATGGTGTGCTCGCTGTGTACGTGGAAGTGGAACTGGCGCAGCGTGAAATGCCGGCCGCGGATCTTCACGTCGCCACCAGGCACATTCACCTGCAGCGCGTGGCCCGTGTCGACCACCGTCGCCTTGACTTCGCCATACTGCGACCGGATGACGTCCGGCTCGTCGTCATCGGCGGCAATCGTATCCGCCGTGCGAATGTCGATGGGCGATTGAAACGCATCGTGCACCGCGTGCCATTCGGCTTGGTGCTGGTAATCGAAATGATCCGCCGGGCTGGCAGCGTGTGCGCCGAACGCCGAGGCGGCCAGCAATGCAAAAATAAGACGTGACATCAATTCACCTGACGATGGAAACAGGAGCATCGTAGGCGCCACACTTAGTCACGTCATTCAGAATGGTCCGATATCCTTTCAGACCGCATCAACGGCAAAGATACGGCGATGCTCCTTGATCGCGTAGCGGTCCGTCATGCCGGCGATGTAATGTGCGATCCAGCGCGGCTGCTCCTCGGGGTTCGTCTTGGCCTGATACTGCGGCGGCAGCAGGCGCGGATCGTCGAGGAATGCGCCAAACAGGTCATCGATGATGCGGCGGGCCTTGGCGGCCATGCGCATCACCAGGTAGTGCCGATAGAGGTTGTCGAACAGGAATCGCTTGAGTACGCGCGCCTCTTCGCGCATCGGATCAGAGAACGCCACGAGTGCCGGCGCCGCACGCACGTCATCGATATTTTGCGGCGCAATCTCTGCGATCCCCGCGCGCGTCGTGGCAATCAGATCAACGATCAGTGCATTGATGATCCGGCGGATCGTCTCGTTAATGAGGCGGCGCCCACCCGCATTCGGAAACGCCGCCTCGGCTTCACGGCGGTGGATCGCCCACAGCGGCACGTCTTCCAGTTGCTCCAACGTGATCAGGCCGGAGCGCAGACCATCGTCGATGTCGTGGTTGTTATATGCGACCTCATCGGCCAGGTTGGCCAGCTGCGCCTCCAGCGAGGGCTGCTGCCCTTCGAGAAAACGCCGCCCCAAATCACCCAGTGTGGCCGCGTTGTTGCGCGAGCAATGTTTGAGGATGCCCTCACGGGTCTCAAACGTGAGGTTCAGGCCGTCAAAGCCGCCGTAGCGCTCCTCCAGCCGATCGACCACCAGCAGGCTCTGCAGGTTGTGTTCGAAGCCGCCGTGCGGCTTCATGCAGTCGTTGAGCGCATCCTGCCCCGCGTGGCCAAACGGCGTGTGGCCCAGGTCGTGCGCCAGAGAAATCGCCTCGACCAGGTCTTCGTTCAACCGCAGGCTGCGCGCGATCGAGCGGGCGATCTGCGCGACTTCCAGGCTGTGCGTCAGACGCGTGCGGAACAGGTCGCCCTCGTGGTTCACGAAGACCTGCGTCTTGTATTCGAGCCGGCGGAACGCGGTGCTATGGATGATGCGATCGCGGTCGCGCTGGAACTCGGTGCGCGAGGTGGATGGCGGCTCGGCGTGCACGCGGCCGCGCGTCTGCGCCGCATGCGCGGCGTAGGGAGCGAGATGGCCCTCGAGATCGAACGGCGCGGGCGGCAAATCGAGTCGATCGTTCATCGGGCCATCTCTTCTGGCGTCAGGCGACGGGCGCCTCGGTGGGTGGGCGCAGCACGGCATGCTGCAGGGTAGCGCGCAAGTCACTATCGGGCACGGTGGTCACGAACGCTTGGCCCAGCTTGCGCAGCAGCACGAACTTGATCTCGCCGGCTTCAGCTTTCTTGTCGACGCGCATCAACTCGATGAAACGATCGATACCCAGGTCCGGCGCCACGGTCGGCAGGTTGGCCGCCCGCGTGAGCGCGGTGATGCGGTTGCGCGTGTCGATATCGATAAAGCCCAGGCGATGCGACAGGTCCGCCGCCATTACCATGCCGCAGCCGACGGCCTCGCCATGTAGCCACTCGCCGTACCCCAGTCCAGCCTCGATGGCATGGCCAAAGGTATGACCGAAGTTGAGCGTGGCACGCAGGCCGGTTTCCCGCTCATCTTGCGCCACCACGGATGCCTTGATGCGCACCGAGCCACGCACGGCCTCGGCCATCAGGTCGGTATCACAGTTGTTGAGACCCGTAATGTTCTGCTCGATCCAGGCGAAGTAATCGGTGTCGGCAATCGCACCGTGCTTGATGACCTCGGCCATGCCGGCGGCCAATTCACGGGCAGGCAAGGTGCGCAGCGTTTCGATGTCGGCCAGCACCGCCTGCGGCTGGTGGAATGCACCGATCATGTTCTTGCCCAGCGGGTGATTGATCCCCGTCTTGCCACCTACGGAGGAGTCCACCTGCGACAGCAGCGTCGTCGGCACTTGGATGAACGGCACGCCGCGCATATAGCAGGCGGCGGCAAAGCCGGTCATGTCACCAATCACGCCACCGCCCAGGGCAATGAGCGTGGTCTTGCGGTCTGCACCCGCCGTCAGCAACGCATCAAAGATGAGGTTGAGCGTTTCCCACTTCTTGAACGACTCGCCATCGGGCAGCACAACCGTATCGACAGCCTTGCCGAGCGAGCGGACAGCCTCTTCAACCTTGGCGGCATACAGCGGCGCAACGGTCTCGTTGGTGACGATCACGGCACGTGCGCCGCGAATATGGGGAGCAAACAGCGCTGCCTGGGAGATCAGCCCAGAGCCGATATGGATCGGATAGGCGCGATCGCCGAGGTCGACATCGACGGTAATCATGGCTGAGGGGAGACTTGCGAGGAGGTGGGGGAATCTGCAGGCGGTGCCACGATGCCGGCCACCTCAAGTTGCATCAGCACCATATTAACAAGCTGAGCGACGGTGGGCTTGCCGGTCTCGATGACAAAGTGTGCCACCTCGCGGTACAGCGGATCGCGGATCGCGTGCAGCTCTTCGAGCCTCGCACGCGGGTTTTCTGTTTGCAGCAGCGGCCGGTTCTTGTCGTGCCGCGTGCGCAGATACAGGTCGTGCGGATTGGCACGGAGGTAAATGACGGTGCCGCGCTCGCGCAGGAAGGCGCGATTCTCGGGCCGCAGCACGGCGCCACCGCCCGTCGCGACGACCACGCCGCTGCGCGCGGTCAACTCGTCGATCATGTGGGTCTCTCGGTCGCGAAAACCCATCTCACCTTCATGCTCGAAGATGATGGGAACGCGCACGCCACAACGCGCTTCGATCTCGTGGTCGGAGTCGAAAAACGGCAGATCGAGCCGGCGAGCCACCGCGCGGCCGACCGTCGTCTTACCGGCGCCCATCAGGCCGACGAAAAAAACGTTGGAAACAGACAAAATCGCGTGAAATCAGGAAGTTGAGTGCGATTGTAGTGGCTTTTTCCCACCATCCTGCGCAAACCTGGCTGCAGAACACAAAAAAGCCCGGCGCTCCATGAGGAGGCCGGGCCTTGCGGAGAATGACTCCGACGGATCGCTTTATTTGAGCGACAGTTGATCGGACATCACACGCGGGGTCAGGAAGATCAACAGTTCCGTGCGGTTGTTGGTCTTGGATGTGGTCTTGAACAAGTTGCCAACCACTGGAATATCGCCCAGCAGCGGCACCTTGGTCACGCTGTCGGACTCGGTCTGGGTGAAGATCCCGCCGATCACGACCGTACCGCCGTTCTCGACCAGCACCTGTGTTTGCACATGCTTGGTATCGATGGCGATACCGCCCACAATCGCCAAGCTGGTGTTCGGGCTGTCCTTGGTCACATCGACATCCATAAAGATGTTGCCGTCCGGCGTGATTTTCGGCGTGACCTCCAGCTTCAGGTTGGCCTTCTTGAATGACACCGAGGTCGCCCCGGAGGATGTGGCCTGCTGATACGGGATCTCGGTACCCTGCTCGATCAGCGCCTTGATGTTGTCAGCAGTAACGACACGCGGGCTGGAGATGATCTTGCCGAGGCCGTCGGCCTCCAGTGCAGACAGTTCGAGCGCCAAGAAGCGGCCGGCACCGGCGTTGAACAGACTCACAGCCACGCTCGCAGGGTTCACGCCGTTAATGCCGTTGGCCGGGAAGCTGATGGCCGGGCTGTTGTCCCACGTGCCGCCCTGCGTGACCGGTGCAACAACATTGGTATAAGAGTTGCCGTAGCCAGCGCCATTGGTCTTTGAGGCAAAACCGAGCTTCGCGCCCAAATTGCGGCTGAACGTATCGTTGGCCTCGACGATACGAGCCTCAATCATCACTTGGCGGACTGGGATGTCGATCTTCTGGAGGAAGGCTTGCACCTCTTCCAGCTTGCTAGGAATGTCCGACACAAACAGCTGGTTAGTACGCGCATCCGAAGTCAGCGAACCTCGCTTGGAGAGAATCCGGGATGCCGTACCGCCTGCCGCAGCGCCGCCGCCAGCGGCCCCGGTACCCAATAGCATATTGCGCACATCATCCGCACGTTGATAGTTCAGGCGGAACACCTGGCTGCGCAGCGGCTCCAGTTCGGTCACTTGCTGCTGAGACTCCAGCTCAGCCTTCTCCTTGGTCGCCAGCTCGCCGCGCGGCGCAACCCACAACACGTTGCCGTTGCGACGCGAGGCCAGACCCTTGGAGTCCAGCACGATCTGCAGCGCCTGGTCCCACGGCACGTCCTTCAAACGCAGTGACAGGGTACCCGTCACGCTGTCGCTGGTGACGATGTTCAGGTTGGTGAAGTCCGCAAAGACCTGCAGCAGCGAGCGCACGTCAATGTTCTGGAAGTTCAGCGACAGGCGCTCACCGCGATAGCCGGGGCCTGAGATCAGCTTGTTTGGATCTTCCTTGGTCGGGCGCACTTCCACCACGAACTGCGTGTCGGTCTGGTACGAGCTGTACTGCCAATTGCCACGCGGCTCGATGACCAAGCGCGCGCCGGTGCCGCTATCGGTGGCACGCATGGCCTGCACGGGCGTACCGAAGTCGCTCACGTCATAGCGACGACGCAGCGACTGCGGCAGCGTCGCGCCAACAAAGTCGACGACCAGGTTCTGACCTTGCTGGGCAATATTGATTGCCGAGTTGGCAGTCGACAGGTCCACCACCACGCGGCCGGCAAGATCCTCGCCGCGGCGGAAATCAACATTGCGCACAGCCGGGCGCTCGCCGCCCGCGACGGGGGCCGGTGCAGAAAAGGTCGGCGCAGATACGGCAGCCGCCACCGGCGCAGCTTCCAGCGTCAGCACGTACTGATTACCCCGCACTTCCGATTTGTATTGCGTCTGGCGCGCCAGATCGAGCACGACACGCGTGCGATCGCCGATCTGCACGATGTTGGCCGAACGCAGCAGCTTGCCGCCATATTGATAGTTGGCACGCCCTTGGGCGAAGCTCGCGCCAAAAAAGTCGATGGCGATGCGCGCAGGCTGCTGCGTGCTGAACTCCACCGGCTTCTGTGCGGGTGCATCCTTCAGGGTGACGGTCACGACGGTGGATTCGCCGGCCGTGGCCTGTTCCACCTTCTCGATGACATTGCCGGAGGCGGGGGCCTGCTGCGCGAGCGCCTGCCCCGCCACCATGAACATGCACAGCGAAAGCCATGCAGCCGCGCCCCCCCGGGCCACTCGAACTGCCTGCGCTAGGCGGCCCTTCACGAGATGCATCGTCATTGCGCGCCCTCCTGAACTTTCAGGGTAGTCATTTTTTCTTTCCATTCGGTCGTGCCTTCGCGCACCAGCTCACGCAGGGTGAGTTCCTGATCGCCGATGCGGACGATACGACCATAGTTTTGTCCGATGTACTGCCCCACATGCACGTGTTGCGTCTTGTCCCCGACAGACACGACGCCTTCCGTCTCGCCGTTGCGCTTCATCGTCCCAAGCAGCTTGAAGGCTTCCAGCGGATAGTCTTCGAGCGGCTCGCGACGGCGGTTCGGTTCTGGCGATTCGTTCTGCGCGCGCGAGAGTTCCGCCACCTTCTGCACGCTGAACGGATCAGTCTGCTTGGTGGTCGTGTATTCGCGCGGCGCGTAAGGTTTGGGCTGCGGCAGCGGCGGCACGGTCGTGCTGACGCTCTGGCGTGCCTGCTGCATCCATTGCTGCAATTCGTCATCTGCGTTTGCCCCGCAGGCACCCAGTAAGACAACCAGGCACAGCGGCGCGATACGCGCGATGGGCGCCATCCGGCGGCGGTTCAAGGTCTCGCCCATCATTTGGCGCCTCCCTTGCCGGCAGCATTTGCCTTGCGCTGGGCGGCCTGTTCATCCGGATCCAGCGCACGATACGCCTCTGCACGCGCCTCCATCACCATGCCGCCGTCCTTGGTGCCAGTCAGCGCGATGTTCTGCAGCGTGACGATCCGCGACAGCGCGGCCACGTCGGCGGCGAACAGCGCCATGTCGTGGTAGCGGCCGTTGACCTTCACGGCGACAGGGATCTCGGCGTAGTACGGCTTGACCACAGCAGCAGACGGACGGAACAGATCAAACGTCAGCCCGCGCGCGATACCGGCGTGGTTGACGTCGGCCAGCAGCGCATCCATCTCGGTCTTGTTGGGCAATTGCAGTTCGAGCTTAGCAACGCGCTGCTCCACCTCGGTCTTCTGCTTGCGCAGCGCATCGAGGTTCACCACCTGCGCAAGCTTGCTTTGGTAGGCGGATTTCAGCTGTTCCTGTTCAGTGCGCTTGGCATCGCGCTCGTCGAACTTGCCACTCCAGTAAAACTGCCAGCCCAGCACGATCACGAGCACGGCGGCAAGAATCATGAACAGGATACGCGGCGCGATTGGCCACGTTTCCGGCTCATTCAGGTTCAGCCCACGGAACTGGCTGACCAGGTCTTCCAGCGAGATATCAGTCGAGAGCGCCATGATTATTTCCCTGCCCCTGCGCCGGCCGCACCGGGCTTGGCCGGAGTTGCCGGCTCAGCCTTCCACTGGAAGCGGACGGTGAAATTGAACAGACGACGCTGCTCCTTCAGGTTGTTCGTCATCGTGGTGGCGACGGACTCGCCCAATTCGGCGCGATCCAGCCAGGGCACCGAACTCAGATTGCGCAGCAGGTCCGATACGCGCTCATTCGACTGCGCCACACCGGCAATCGTGAACTTGTCGCCGTCCTGCTTGAGCGAAGTCAGATAGACACCTTCCGGCACCTGTCGCACCAGTTCTTCCAGCAACTGCACCGGGCGGTTACGCTCGTTCTGCAAGCTCTCGACAGCCTGTTGACGCTGCAGCAGGTCTTCGATGTCTTTCTTGAGCGTGTTCACCTCAACGATCTGCTTGTCCATCTCCGCATTCTTCTGCGTGAGGACATCATTGATGCGCTGCGCCTCTTCGGTCTGGTGATCGATCACCATGCCACCCAGGAACACCACCACGGCGCCCACAACGGCTGCGCCGCCCAGGCTCATGAAGACTTTCTTGCGCTTGTCCGCACGCCGTTCGGCGTGGTACGGCAGCAGATTGACGCTCGGGAGCGCATTCACGGCATTCGCGCTTTCATTGGCCATCGCCCCGCTCCTTATTGCAGCCCGCGCAGGGCCAGGCCCGCGCTGACGATGTACGCCGGCAGATCGCGTTGCAGATAGCGCGCGTTGACGTTCTTGGCCGCACCCATATTGGCAAACGGGTTGGCCAGCGTCGTGTTGATCTGCGTCTGCTGCTGAATGGCGGTCTGCACGCCCAGCAGCGATGCATGCCCCCCCGAGAGCACGATCTCGTCGACCCGGCCAACGCTCGAGGTCGACATGAAGTTCTGGATGGCCTGGCTGATTTCCATCGCCAGCGTCTCCAGGGAGGGCTTGAGCAACTGGCTACGGTATTCGTCGGGCAGCGTGTTCTTGCGCTTCTTCACCTCGGCCTTGAGCAGGTCGAGCGAAAACAGGCGCGAGATGCTCTGTGTGAGCTGGTCACCCGAGCCAGACAAAGGCTGCTCGTACAGCTCCTTCCAGCCTTGGTAGAACAGCGCGTGCGAACGGGCGCTACCCAGATGGAACATCGCCACCACGGGCATGTCGCGCATCTCGGTTTCAGAAGCATCCTGCTTGACCGCCAGCATGTGCGTCATGGCGCGCTGGATGGCGTTTTCTTCCACATCCATGACAACCGGCTTCAGGCCAGCCATCTCGGCAGCGGTCACGCGTTCGGTCACACGCTCAGAGACCGTTGCCGTCACGCGCACACCGACCCCGCCCTCGGTTTCGGATGGGCCGATCACGACATAGTCGAAGTTGACGTTTTGCGAGGGCGGAAACAGCCGGTTGGCTTCGCTCTCGACCTGCACGAAGAGCTCGTCCTCGGTCAGGTTGTCAGGCAGGCTGACGGTTTGCGATTCCGTCAGGCTGGAAGGAATGGCCAGCACGGCATCCTTGCTGCGGATACCGGCCTTGGCGATGGCGCGCTTGAGTGCGCTACCCACCGCATCGATATTGACCAGATTGCCGTCAGCGACGGCACTGCGTTCAATCAACTCGCTGGCGCATTTCTCGAGACGGAAATCCCCCTGCTTGCCATTGGCGGATAGCTCCACCACTTTGACGCTGGAAGACCCGATATCAATCCCGACGATATTGCGGCGCAGCAGGCCGGACAACAAACCCCGTCGCACAGAGACACCCCACCGTTTATATATTTTTGAACCCTGGCGCCCATTACCCGTCCAACGTGCGCCATAGCCTGCATGGATTTGCTGCTGGATTCTCACAAAATCCTTTAGAACAGGCAAACGCTCCGGCGGACCGCAATGCATTTCGCAGGCGCCGATTCGCAAAGCGTTGTCAAAACCCCACGGTCGGGGGATACCCCTTTCGTCTGACTTGCTTTCCGTTTCGTCTACTTCTAACGGCGGATTCTTCACCGCCTTGAATCAGGCTAGCGCGAGCGCACAATCGGCACGCGTGTTGTGCCGAATAAACCACACAAGTGCTGCACAAGCACCACCAGCGCAGTCGGCGTGACAGTCGTTACGCGCTGTTACGCCCTTGGCCGCAGGCCCCTATCGGTCCCGAAGATATAATCGCCGCCACGCTGACTGACACCCCCGGTGCCCCCTGTAATGGCTACTGCCCAAACCACCCCAGCTTCGCCCAAGCCGCCCAAAGCCCGCCGCCCGCTGTGGGCGCGCCTGCTCCTCTGGATGCTCGGCCTGTTCGTTGCCATGGGGGTCGTCGGGGCGCTGCTGGTGGGCTACGCCCTGCTGGTGGCCGCACCCAACCTGCCGTCGCTCGACGTCATCACCGACTACCGGCCGAAGATTCCGCTGCGCGTGTACACCGCCGACAACGTCCTGATCGGCGAGTTCGGAGAGGAACGCCGCAGCTTCGTGCCAATCTCGCAGATGCCCGACGTGATGAAGCGCGCGGTGCTCGCCATCGAGGATGACCGCTTCTACGAGCACGGCGGCGTGGACTTCGTTGGTGTGCTGCGCGCGGGCCTCGCCAACCTGCACGGCGGTCTGTCGCAGGGCGCATCGACCATCACGATGCAGGTGGCGCGCAACTTCTTCCTGTCAAGCGAGAAGACATTCACACGCAAGATCTACGAGATGCTGCTCTCGTACAAGATCGAAGCCAGCCTGAGCAAGGACCAGATCCTCGAGCTCTATATGAACCAGATCTACCTCGGCCAGCGCGCGTACGGCTTTGCCAGCGCCGAGCAGATCTACTTCGGCAAGAACATCAAGGACATCACCCTGGCCGAGGCCGCCATGCTGGCCGGCCTGCCCAAGGCGCCGTCGGCATACAACCCGGTGGTGAACCCCAAGCGCGCCAAGGTGCGCCAGGAGTACATCCTGCAGCGCATGCGCGACCTGCACTACATCACGCCGGAGCAGTACACCCAGGCCATCAACGAACAACTGCCGGTGCGCAGCGAGGGCCATGAATTCGACGTGCACGCCGAGTACGTGGCAGAAATGGTGCGCCAGCTCATGTACGCCCAGTACCGTGAAGAGACCTACACGCGTGGCCTGAACGTCTATACGACGCTGCGCAAGGGCGATCAAGACGTGGCCTATCAATCGGTGCGTCGCGGCATCCTCGACTACGAGCGCCGCCATGGCTACCGCGGCCCAGAAGCTTTCATCGATCTGCCCGCCGACGCGGACGACCGCGAACAGGCCATCGACGATGCCCTGCTCGAACACCCGAGCAGCGACGATCTGCAATCGGCCGTGGTGGTGAGCGTGGCGCCCAAGCTGGTGCGCGCGACCATGCTGTCGGGCGAGACGATCGATCTGGCGGGCGACGGCCTGAAATTCGCGCAGGCAGCGCTGTCGGCCAATGCGCAGCCGAAGATCAAGCTGCGTCCGGGCGCGGTCATCCGCGTGATCCAGGACACCAAGACGCAGAAGTGGTCGATCACGCAGTTGCCGGAAGTGGCCTCGGGCTTTGTCTCGCTGGATCCGCAGACGGGCGCGATCTACTCGATGGTCGGTGGCTTCGACTTCAACCGCAGCAAGTTCAACCACGTCACACAGGCGTGGCGCCAGCCGGGCTCGAGCTTCAAGCCGTTCATCTACTCGGCGGCGGTGGACAAGGGCTTTTCGCCGTCTACGGTGATCAACGATGCACCGCTGTCGATCCCGACCGGCGACACCGGTGGACAGGTGTGGGAGCCGAAGAACTACGGCGGCGGCTACGACGGCCCGATGACGATGCGCCGCGCCCTGCAGAAGTCGAAGAACCTGGTGTCCGTGCGCATTCTGCGCACCATCGGCACGCAGTACGCGCAGCAATACATCACGCGCTTCGGTTTCGAAGCGGACAAGCACCCCGCCTATCTGCCGATGGCGCTGGGCGCGGGCTCGGTGACGATCCTGCAGATGGCCGGCGCCTATTCGGTATTCGCCAACGGTGGCTACCGCGTCAACCCGTACATCATTGATCGCGTGGTCGATGCGCGCGGCACCGTCATCCAGCAGACACACCCGATGACGGCCGCCAAGGACGCCGTGCGCGTGATCGATCCGCGCAACGACTTCATCATGGACTCGCTGCTGCGTAGCGTAGTGTCGAACGGTACGGGCTATCAGGCCAAGGCCAAGCTGGGCCGCAACGACATGGCCGGCAAGACAGGCACCACCAACGACTCGTTCGACGCGTGGTTCTGCGGCTATACGCCCAAGCTGGTTGGCGTGGCCTGGATGGGCTATGACAACCCGCGCAGCCTGGGTGACCGCGAAACCGGTGGCGGCCTGGCCCTGCCGATCTGGATCAACTACATGAGCTATGCCCTCAAGGGCCAGCCCGAGACAGATCGCCAGCCGCCTGAAGGTGTGGTGCAGATGGCCGGCGACTGGGCCTACGAGGAGTACGCCAACGGCCAGGGCATCGCCTCGGTGGGCCTGGGCGATGCGATGCCGGGCGCCTCTGGCCCTGCTTCGGCACCGGGCGGCGACCAGCCGCAGCCAAACGGCAGCCTGGCGCCGACACCGGAACAGGAGAAGCAGAAGATTCTCGACATGTTCCGCGGCAACTGAGCTTCATTGCCAACGAAAAAAGCCGCCCTTCGGGGCGGCTTTTTGTTTGGTGCGGCGGATACGCGTAGCGGTCAGTTGGCAGCCAGCGTCACATCCACTTCGCACTGCTGGCTGACATAGCGCGACAGGGCAACGTAAAGCTCTTCGCCGCTGCGGGTGTCCGTCCAGCGGCCGTCGCTATGGCGGAAGTGGAATCCGCCGGCACGCGCGGCCACCCATAGTTCCTGCATCGGCGCCTGGCTGTTGATGATGATCTTGGAGCCGTCGTCAAATTCGAGCGTCAGCACGTTACCGACACGGCTGACTTCGATGTCGGCGTCGGCCTCATCGGCGGCATCCTCGACGATGCGTTCGACACGGCTAAGCTCAGCGTCGGCCAGGGCCAAGAACTCCGATTCGGTCAGGGGGGGCATGCTACACTCCAAAATCTTGCGCGGGCGCGGCATGGCGGCCTTTTTCAACCGTTTAGCGCCTCGCCCCATGTGACTCTGATTGCCGCAAGGTTGCACCCTTGGGCTCTTTTCCGCATCACCATCCGATGACACGAATCGCCGCCATTGTAGCCACTGTCGGCCTGACCCTGACGGCCGCAGGTCTATCCGGCTGCGGGATTCGCGGGCCGCTGTACATGCCCAAGGTGCCGTCTGCGCCGACCGCGCCGCAAACGACCGACCCCGGCATCGCCGGCCCGAACGCCGTGCCGCAACCGCCGGTGCCTGGCGCCAAACCCGCTGCAGACGCCGCCAGCGCGGTGCCCGCCAACCGCTGATCCGCTTCTCTTTTCAACCGGCGCCACCTGCCCTGCTCAAGATGGCGCCCTGATTGCTCCTCACCCATGTCCGAGTCCCTGATCCGCCAGGACGGCGCCCTAATGATCGAAGGCGTCGCGCTCGACGCGATTGCCGCGCAATTCGGCACGCCAACCTATGTGTATTCGCGCGCTGCGCTCACGGCCAACTATCGCGCTTACGCCGCCGCGTGCGAGGGTCGCAACGCGCATGTGCAGTACGCGATGAAGGCCAACTCGAACCTGGCCGTGCTGCAAGTGTTCGCTCAGCTGGGTGCGGGCTTCGACATCGTCTCGGCAGGTGAACTCAAGCGTGTGCTGGCTGCGGGTGCGCCAGCGTCGAAGGTGGTGTTCTCCGGCGTGGGCAAAAGCGCGGATGAAATGCGCTTCGCGCTGGAAGTCGGCGTGGCGTGCTTCAACGTGGAGTCGATTCCCGAGCTGCATCGTCTGAACGACGTGGCCGCATCGCTGGGCAAAACCGCGCCCGTGTCGCTGCGTATCAACCCGGACGTGGATGCCAAGACGCACCCGTACATCTCGACCGGCCTGAAGGGCAACAAGTTCGGCGTGGCCTTTGACGAGGTGCTGCCGACTTACCGCGCCGCTGCCGCGATGCCCAACCTGCGTGTGGTCGGCATCGACTGCCATATCGGCTCGCAGATCACTGAGGTGTCGCCGTACCTGGATGCGCTGGACAAGGTGCTCGACGTGGTGACCAAGCTCGACGCCGAAGGCATCCGTCTCTCGCACATCGACGTGGGCGGCGGCCTGGGCATCACCTACACCGACGAGACGCCGCCGGATATCACCGCCTTCGCACGCACGCTGCTGGACCGTGTCGAACAGCGCGGCTTTGGCGATCGGACCGTACTGTTCGAGCCGGGCCGCTCACTGGTGGGCAACGCTGGCCTGCTGCTCACCCGTGTCGAATACCTCAAGCCGGGTGCATCCAAGAACTTCTGCATTGTCGATGCGGCGATGAACGATCTGGCCCGCCCCGCGATGTACGAGGCGTATCACCACATCGTTGCGGTGCGCGAAGGCGAAAGCGCACCGGTCATCTACGACGTGGTCGGCCCGGTGTGCGAGTCGGGCGACTGGCTTGGCCGTGATCGCTCACTGGCCGTGCAGGCCGGCGATCTGCTGGCGATCCTGTCGGCCGGCGCCTATGGCTTCACGATGAGCTCGAACTACAACACGCGCAATCGTGCAGCGGAAGTCATCGTTGATGGCGACAAGGTGCACTTGGCGCGTGAACGTGAGCGCTTTGAAGACCAGATCCGCGGCGAGCATCTGTTCCCGGCATAGAGCCGCATCACCGCAAAGAAAAAGCCTCGCAATTGCGAGGCTTTTTCTTTGGCGATCCCGCGCCGATCAATCACGCGCAGGCATCGCGCCGCCAGCCATGCTGGCCTGCCGCGCGCCACGCCATGCCCACCACACGCGCAACCCCAGCAGCACCGCCATCACCGCAGCGTAGATCGACACCTCAGCAAAGTCGTGCTTGCCGGCCTTGTGCCACCAATAGTGCAGGATACCGAGCACGCCCGTCACGTACACGAGACGGTGCAGCCACTGCCAGCGCTTGCCGCCCAGCCGCTTGACCATCGCGTTGGTGGACGTCGCCGCCAGCGGAATCATCAGCACAAAGGCCGCAAAACCCACCGTGATGAACGGGCGCTTGACGATGTCCTTCAACATCGACGCCGGATCGAGCCCGCGATCCACCAGCAGCCAGATCAGGAAGTGGATCGTGCCGTAGAAGAACGTGTATAGGCCCAGCATGCGGCGGATGCGGATCAGCCAGTTCATGCCGGTGATGCGACGCAGCGGCGTAATGGCCAGCGTGCAGCACAGCAGCACCAGCGTCCAAGTGCCGGTCGAGCGCGTGACGAACTCCAGCGGATTCGGCCCGAACTGATCGGTTGCGCCCAGGAAGACGATGCGCAGGAACGGCACGAGCGCCACCAGCCACACGGCAATCTTCATCACGCGCAGTTGCTTGGGCGACAGCATGGGCGGCAGCAGTTTCATAGTGCCCTCAGAAGTTCTTGCGCAGATCCATGCCTGCGTAGAGCGGTGCAACCTGGTCATAGCCGTTGAACATCAGCGTCTTGCGCTTGGGCGCAAACAGGCCGCCGAAGCCGCCCTTGTCCTCGCCGATGCGGCGCTCGGTGGCCTGGCTCCAGCGCGGGTGATCCACGGTCGGGTTCACGTTGGAGTAGAAGCCGTACTCATTGGACGCCGCAATGTTCCAACTCGTCGGCGGCTGCTTGTCGACAAAGCGGATCTTGACGATCGACTTGGCGCTCTTGAAGCCGTACTTCCACGGCACGATCACACGCACCGGCGCGCCATTCTGGTTCGGCAGCACCTGGCCGTAGAGGCCGAAGGTGAGCAGCGCGAGCGGGTGCATCGCCTCGTCCAGGCGCAGGCCCTCGCTGTACGGCCACTCCAGCACCGGGCTGGTGACGCCGGGCATCTGCCGTTTGTCCGCCAGCGAAATGAACTGGATGTACTTGGCACTGCCCTGCGGCTCCACCCGCTTGATCAGTTCGGCCAGCGGAAAGCCCACCCACGGAATCACCATCGACCAGCCCTCGACGCAGCGCAGGCGGTAGACGCGCTCTTCCATCGGTGCGAGCTTCATCAGGTCGTCCAGGTCGTAGGTTTTGGGCGACTTCACCAGCCCCTCCACGCTGACTTGCCAGGGGCGCGGCCGCAGTGTGCCGGCGTAGCGTGCCGGGTCGGACTTGTCGGTGCCGAACTCGTAGAAGTTGTTGTACGTGGTGACCTGGTCGTACGGCGTAGCCTTCTCGACCGTGGTGTAGGCCGGGTTCGGCTTGGCGGCCAGCTTGGCCAGCGGCGCATTGGCGGCGAACGCCTCGCGGGATGCCCACGGCGCCAGCGTTGCGCCAGCCGCGCCCATGGCGGCAGCGGCCAGGAAGCGACGGCGCTGCTCGAAGATGTGCTGCGGGGTGATCTCGCTGGCGGGGATGTCTTCACCGCGCAGCCAGCGGTCGGTCTTGATCAGCATGATCAGTGGTCCTCGTTATGCGGGAGTCTGGCTCCCATGGTCCTTGGTCGCGCCAGCGCCGGCTACCTGACAGCGCGCGGCGAAAAATTTCTGCAGCGCTATTCCTTACGCTCAGACGCTCCGGTGAACTCGCTGTACTGGTGGAAAACCGTCTGCGCCACTTCCAGCAACTGCGCTCGCGCCAGCGGCCCGGACACCGCAAACCCCAACCCGTGATCAGCCCAGTAAAACGCCATCGGCTGCGGGTGATCGACCGCTGGGTGGATTGCCTGCAGCACACGGTTGTCTGGCGTCAGCGTTTCCAGACGGAAGCCGGTGTCGCGATTGTTCGGCATGCGCCGCAACTGCACGGAGATGCGCGTGCCGTCTGGTCCTTCGTACATCAGCATGGCCGTGGGCATATCCGCCGATACGGTCTGACGCCCACCGATCAGCCGGTAGCCGAGCGGCGTCAGGTCGGGGATGTGCAGTTGCGCATCCAGTCGCCGCGACAGCCATGTGACGAGATGGGCCTCTTCGTTGGCTGGCACCTCCACCATATGCTTCGACTCAGGCGAGTAGACGACGTGCGATACAAGCGCGTCGCTGGCGAAACGTTGCATCGGCACGGTGTGCTCCAAAGCACCCCGGCTGAGCCAGCCCGCGCCGGTACCGATCATCAGGCAAGCCACGCTCAGCGCAAGCGCACTCCAGCCACGCATCGCGCCAAAGCCGCGCGCAGGCTGCGGTTGCTGCGCAGCGGCCAGAATGGCCGCCGGAATGCGCCGCGGGGGTACCGGCTCGTTGAGCAGCGGATCCAGCACGCGATGGAGCTGCGCATCGGTCTTGCGCCAGCCGGCCACCTCGGCGGCGGCACCGGGGTGCGCGGCAAGGTACGCCTCCACGGCGGCACGGCGTGCAGCGGCCAGGCGGCCATCGGCGTAAGCGTGGAGCTCGTCGATGTGGATGGCGGTGTGGGAAACATCGGCAGACATGGTCGGCCTCACTTCACTCGGTGCAGCGTGGTACTGCCATCACCGGAAGCCCCCGGCGCGGTGGACACCCCGTCCAGCGCTACACGCATCCGCTCGCGCGCCCGCGACAGGCGCGACATCACCGTGCCCAGCGGAACACCGAGCACATCAGCAGCTTCCTTGTAGGCGAGCTGCTCCAGCCCGACGAGCAACAGCACGGCGCGTTGATCCTCCGGCAGCGCAGCCAGCGCGCGCAGCAGATCACGGCGCAGGCCGGGGTCCTCGTCGACGGGGATGTCGGGCGGTGTGTCGGTCAGGTCAATCCGATCCGGCCGGCGCACGGCGTTCAGATGGAGGCGATGCATGATGGTCAACAGCCATGCGAACAGCCCGTCGCTCTCGCCGCTTCCGCTGAACCCTGCGCCAAACCTCGGGCGCAACTGGAAACGCCAGCGGTAGCGCCAAGCCCGTTCCAGCGTGTCCTGCACGAGATCGTCGGCGCGGGTGGCGTCACCCACCAGGCCGCGGGCGTGACGGCGCAAGCGCGGCGTCAGCGCGATCAGGCGGCCGGCAAGGTCGGTCATGAAGCGCGGGCAGTCGGGCGGCGGTGCTTACGGCTTGGCCACGTGCCAGACGTTCATGAAACCGTCGCCAGTCTGGTCGCCGGGCATCTTGTCCTTGCTCCAGAGGTACAGCGGCTTGCCGTGGTAGGCCCACTGCTTCTTGCCGTCGTCGCGGGTGATGATGGTGTAGTCGCCCGACGGCTGATCGGCATCATTGGCAGCCAGCGCCGGCCAGTTGTCGGCACACTTGCCGTTGCAGGCGCTCTTGCCGGCCGTAGCATCACGATCGAACGTGTACAGCGTCATGCCGTGCGCGTCGGTGAGCGTGCCGTTGGTCACCTTCACGGCCATCGGCGTGGACATCCCCATGCCCATGGCGCTGCAACCGGCCAAGCCGAGTGCGGCAAGCGCCACGGCACCGGCAAGCGCCAGGCGTGCGTTGGACAACAGGGAGGAAGTTGCGGACTGGCTCATTTTGTTCTCCTTGGGTGGGAGGGGCGCGACGCGGGGAAAGATGAGGCGCCCTCACAGAGCAGTAAACACGCTAGGCGCGTCTTTATTCCAGTCCGCTGAGGATTTTTTGTGACTTAGAGTTCGCCGTAGCTGTGCAAGCCCGACAGGAACATGTTCACCCCCAGGAAGGCGAAGGTCGTGACCAGCAGGCCGATCAGCGCCCACCACGCCGCCATGCGGCCACGTAGGCCCTTCATGAGGCGCATATGCAGCCAGGCGGCATAGTTCAGCCAGACGATCAGCGCCCAGGTCTCCTTCGGGTCCCAGCTCCAGTAGCCGCCCCAGGCATCTGCTGCCCACAGCGCGCCCAGGATCGTGGCGATGGTGAAGAACGCAAAGCCAACAGTGATGGCCTTGTACATCACGTCATCCAGCACTTCGAGCGACGGCAGGCGGTCCGCCAGAATGCCGTGCTCCTTGAGCAGGTAAGCCGCGCCCACCATCGCGGCCAGCGCAAACGTGCCGTAGCCAATGAAGTTGGCCGGTACGTGAATCTTCATCCACCAGCTCTGCAGCGCCGGCACCAGCGGCTGGATCTCCTGCGCACCGCGCGACACCGTGTACCACAGCAGAAAGCCCACCGCCGCCGACACCACCAGCATCACGAACGGACCCAGCGCGCGCGTCTTGTAGCGCTGCTCGTAGTACAGGTAGAACAGCGACGTGATCAGCGTGAAGAGGATGAAAACTTCATAGAGGTTCGAGATGGGAATGTGCCCGATGTCCGCCCCCACCAGGTAGGACTCATACCAGCGCACCAGCATGCCGGTCAGCCCCAGCACCACAGCGGCCCAGCACAGCTTGCTGCCGATCGAACTGCCCGCCTCCCAACGCAGCGCCAACCCTGCCCAGAAAAACAGTGTGGACAGGAAGATCAGCGCACTCATCCACAGGATGGCCGACTGGCTGGCGAGGAAATACTTGAGGAAGAAAGCGTGCTCGGCGCGGGCGAGTTCGGGGCCGTTCGCACCGCTGTACTGCGAGATACCGAACAGCGACAGCACCGCAATGCCGATCATCAGGACCCGCACCGGCTTCCACGTCCAGCCCAGCCATGCGAAGGCGGGGACGGCCGCGACGAGAATGCCGCGCTCGTAGCCATCCATATAGGCGCCGTAGCGCGAGAACGCATAGCCTGCGCCGGCAGCCAGCAACACGGCAAACAGCCAGTCAAACCAGCCCAGCCGGCGGAAATACGACGGGCGCTGTAGCGCACCCAGATCAGCGCTCGCCACAGACGTTTGGGGAGGATTGGTCGCTTCCATCACCTGCTCACTTCATTGGTTTGGGGTCGGTGTCTGCTGCACTGGCAGCACCGGAGATAGCGGGGGCGCCCGTCACGGCGCGAACATCTTGCTTGAGGCGCTCGAACTCGCGGTCGAAGTCGAGCGTGCGGCGCATGGTCGACATGGCGGTCAGCACATGTGCGCCGGAGGTGCTTTCGTTGGCCTGACCGGATTGCGGTCGGATCCACAGCCACCAGCGGCGCTCCCGTACATAGAACATCGAGAACACACCCAGCACCAGCAGCAACGACCCAAGATACACGATGTTCTTGCCCGGCGCACGCGTGAGCTGGAACACACTGGCCTGCACCTGCTGGAAGTCGGCAAGCTGCAGATACACAGGTGCGCCGTAGAAAACATTGTCCGACAGCGAGTTGATGGCGGTCTGCAGCCACTGGCTGCTCGTCGCATCGACAGTGGGCGCGGGCAGGCCATCCTGCGCGCGGGCCAGTTGCCACAACTCCCACATCGCGCTGTTGATGATCTTCATCAGCACGTCGGCGGCCCTCTCGCGCTCACCTTCGGGCACCGACTTTTGCAGGAAGGTAGCGATCGCGGCAAAACCACCCTGCGCTTCAGGGGGGGCGTCTTTCAGATCCGCCGCAGCGCCGGCGAACAGATCGAGCGCGCGACGGGCGCTGTCGGTCAACTGGTTACGCAGTGCGGCGCGATCATCGCCGGGCATGGAGAGCAGCGCAAAGCGGCGCGCCGCCTCCGCACGCATCGCCGAGTTCTGCAGCGCGGCGCGCAGGCGCATCCAATCGTTCACCGTGCCTTGCGCATCCGCCGGGATGCGCAGATAGCGGAACGGCTCATCCGGCTGCGTGCGCATGCCAGCCAGAAACACGGATTGCCCATCGAGCGTAACCGGCAGCATGTAGTTGCTGAACTCGCGCGCCTGGCCGTTGGCGTCGCGCAGCTTGTACTGCACCGAAGGGCCGACGTTGCGCAGGTCACGGTCATGCGTCATCTTGGTGACGTTGCCCAGTTCGGCGCGCAGGCCGCTCACATCGTCCCCCTTGTTGCCGCCCTTCTTGCCGACACCGCGCGCGTCTGGCTTGCCGGAGGCGTCCGTCACCGTCTCGATGTTCATCAGGCGGAAGTCGGTGAACTCAACCGTGTAACCCGCACCGTGGCCGGTCAACTTGGTGTCCTGGCCAACCACGCCGGACAGCGTGAACGTCTTGGCGTCGCCCCCCAGCATCGGGAAGCCGGTCAGCTTGAGCTTGGAGCCGCCGTCTTCAAAGCTCGATTGGTAGATCGCCACGCCGTCATACACGAACGGCTTGTTCACCTCGACACGCGCGTCAACCTGCTTGCCGGTGCGGCGGTCAGTCACGACGATATCGCTGGCGAACAGCTTGGGCATGCCGGTCGAGTAATGCTCAACGGTAAACTTCTTGAGCGTGATCATGAACGGCAGGTCCTGGATCAGCGCGCCATCGGCAATATTGAGAATGGCCGTGCTGACGGTCGAACCTTCCGGCACAAACGCATTGCCCCGGAAGCCCGGGTTGGAGACCGAAAGCCGGTGCTCCGGCCCGATCTCGCTGATGACCGCATTGCCCTTGATGGGCGACTTGCCACCAAACCACATCTGCATGCGGATCATCATGTCGCCGTCAAGCAGCCCGCCAATGCAGATGATGACGATGGCCGCGTGCGCCAGGATGTAGCCGATCTTGTTGCCGGCGCCGGCCTTGGCCGTGATGAGCGTGGCCCCGCCGTCGCGCGAGAACGCCTTGATGCGAAAGCCCCGGTTCTGCGCCAGCGCGGCCAGGCGTGCCGTCACGGTGGCCATATCGGCTGGCGTGTCGAATTCGTCCTTGTGATGGAACGCGCGCAGGCTGCCCTCGCGCACGTTCTCGCGCCAGGCGCGCATGTCGGCCAGCATCTTGGGCGCATTGCGCACGATGCACAGCGAGGTCGACACCACCAAAAACGCCAGGATCAGCAGGAACCACCACGCGCTGTACACCGTGGGCAGCGTCAGCGAGCGGAACACCTCTGCCCAGAACGGCCCGAACTGGTTGACGTAGTTCGGGTACGGCTCGTTCTGCTTGAGCACCGTGCCGATCACGCTGGCGATGGCGATAACCGTCAGCAGGCTAATCGCAAAGCGCATCGACGACAGCAGTTCGACCGTCTCGCGCAGCGCGCGACGGCCGGAACGAATCTGGACGCCGGAAGTGGAGGCAGAAGAGATGCGCGAAGACATGCGAAGACAGCCTGTTCAGAAACGAAAACAGGGCGGCGAGGCTAGGGCCTCCGCCACCCTGTTCTTCTTATGGATTGTGCGACCGCCACATGACGGTCGGGTGCGGCAGATTAACGCAGGCCAGCGACGTAGTCGGCCACAGCCTTGATCTGATCGGCCGTCATGCGGTTGGCCAGATCGTGCATCTGCACGCTGTTCTTGCGCGTGCCGCTCTGGAACGCCACCAGTTGCGCCTCGGTGTACTCAGAGAACTGACCCGCAATACGCGGATACTGCGCCGGAATGCCGGCACCGGTCGGGCCATGGCAGCCTGCGCAGGCCGCAATGCCGCGCTTGGCGTCACCGCCACGATACAGCTTCTGGCCCAGCTCGATGGTGTCTTTGCTCTTGGCCGAACCTGGCTTCCAGGCCGCCTGCTTGCCCAGGTAGGCGCCAATGTCCTTCATGTCCTGATCGGACAGCGCACCCGCGTACAGCGACATGACCGCATGGTTACGTTCGGTCTTGGCCTTGAAATCCTTGAGTTGCTTCTCGATGTATTCAGCGTGCTGACCCGCCAGCTTCGGGTTGACGTTCATTGCGCTGTTGCCACCGGCACCGTGGCAGCTCGTACAGGCCGGCACACCATTGGCGGGAACACCGGTGTTGAAGAGCGTTTCGCCGCGTGCAGCGTCGGCTTTGGCGACTTTTTGCTCTTCGGCGTGGGCCACGGAGAAGGCCGAAGCCAGGGACAGCGCTGCGACAGCAAGAACGTTCGCGATGCGGTTCATTCGCACACCTTGTTTAGATTGTTTTCGAATGCTGCGTGCGCCGCCCAATGCCGGACCCTGCGGCGCCGGGCATCCCCTTCTCCTTGTACCGGATTCGCGCATGAAAACGGACCGGCCCGGGCCTCGGGGCGGTCCTGCGACGGATCTGGTGGGGACGTCCGTAAACCGGCGTATTGTACAATAACACCTCTGCAATGCGACCTCGCGGCGCAGCAACCACGCAGTTCTGAACTGCAGTCTACAGGCACTGCCGCGCATGTCGCTCCTGCATCAAGCCCGTTTCTTTACCACCGTCAATCATTTGCGTGATTTACCGGCGACCGCCGTGCCCGAAGTCGCGTTTGCGGGCCGCTCCAACGCAGGCAAGTCCACCGCGATCAACATCCTGTGCAACCAGAAGCGGCTGGCCTTCTCCAGTAAGACGCCCGGGCGCACACAGCACATCAACTACTTCTCGGTGATGCCGGCCAAAGCGGAAGATCCGCTCGGCTTCCTGGTCGACCTGCCCGGCTACGGCTACGCCGAAGCGCCCGGCGAAACCAAATCGCACTGGGTCCACCTGCTGGGCGACTATGTCCAGGCTCGCCAGCAACTCGCCGGCCTGGTCATCATGATGGATGCGCGCCGCCCCTTTACCGACCTCGATTGCCAGATGGTCGAGTGGTTCCTGCCGACGGGCAAGCCGATCCACGTGCTGCTCACCAAGGCCGACAAGCTGACCAACAACGATGCGTCGCGCGCGCTGATGGCAGCACGCAAGGTGCTGAAAGACTACCAAGCGCAGATCGAGGGTGACGTTTCACTCACGGTGCAGCTGTTCTCCAGCCTGAAGCGTCGCGGCATCGAAGAGGCGCAGCGAATTGTCGCAGGCTGGCTGTGCCTGCCCGAAGCCCTGGAGCCAGCCGCACAACCCGCCGAGCAGGCAAAAAAAACCCCGTCGCCAAACGCGCAACGGGGGTAACGACCCCATCGAGCCATCGATGGGAACCCGCGTCAGGGAGGAGCCGCGGGGGACGCTGCACCAGCGTCGCCGGCGCATTGTCCGTGCATAGGATGGATAATCGCCACGAAAGTTTTCAAACTTCACAGTGTGTTCTTAGAGTCCGCTGACATGACCGCAAGCTTCCCCGACCATCGCCCGCGCCGCATGCGCCGCGATGACTTCTCCCGCCGCATGATGCGCGAGTCGCGCCTGACGGCCGATGACCTGATCTACCCCGTTTTCATTCTGGAAGGCACCAACGTGCGTCAGGCCGTACCGTCGATGCCGGGTGTCGAACGCGTGTCGGTTGACGTGTTGCTGGGCGTGGCCGAGCAGTGCGTGCAGCTGGGCATTCCGGTGCTGGCGCTGTTCCCCGTGATCGAGCCGTCAATCAAGACGCCGGACGGCATCGAGGCGACCAACCCTGAAGGCCTGATTCCGCGTGCAGTGAAGGCGCTCAAGGCACGCTTCCCGGAGCTCGGCATCCTGACCGACGTGGCGCTCGACCCTTACACGAGCCACGGCCAGGACGGCGTGCTCGATGCCAACGGTTATGTGCTGAACGAAGAGACGGTCGAGATCCTGACCGCCCAGGCGCTGGTGCAGGCTGCAGCGGGCGTGGACATCGTCGCGCCGTCGGACATGATGGACGGCCGCATCGGCGCGATCCGCATGGCGCTGGAAAACGACGACCACATCTATACGCGCATCATGGCGTACGCGGCCAAGTACGCGTCGGCGTTCTACGGCCCGTTCAGGGATGCGGTGGGCTCAGCCGCTAATCTGGGCAAGGGCAACAAGATGACCTACCAGATGGACCCGGCCAACTCGGATGAGGCGCTGCGCGAAGTGGCGCTCGACATCGCCGAAGGTGCCGACATGGTGATGGTCAAGCCCGGCATGCCGTACCTCGACATCGTGCGCCGCGTGAAGGATGAGTTCCGCTTCCCGACCTACGTCTACCAGGTCAGCGGTGAATACGCGATGCTGAAAGCCGCCGCGCAGAACGGCTGGCTGGATCACGACAAGGTCGTGCTGGAATCGCTGCTGGCGTTCAAGCGCGCCGGCGCGAACGGCATCCTGACGTACTTCGCACTGGACGCCGCCCGCTTGCTGCGCGGCTGATCAGGTGGAGGTTTTCGCCGCCTGTGCCGCGCCCAGCGCGCGGCGCAGGCTGGCGAGGAAGGTGTCGGCGCGCTCGAAGCCGACCACGCGGGCCTGCACCTCACGACCCTGCGCATCAAAGAAGATCGTACCCGGTGGCCCGAACAAGCCGAAGCGCTTGAGCAGCGCCTGGTCATCCGGATTGTTCGCCGTCACGTCGGCCTGCAGCAGCACCACATCGGCGAGCGCCGCGCGCACCCGCGCATCGGTAAAGGTCAGGCGCTCCATTTCCTTGCAGCTCACGCACCAGTCGGCGTAGAAGTCGAGCATGACTGCGCGACCCGACGCGCTGGCGTTGCGCACCTCGGCGTCGAGTTCGTCCGCACTCTTCACACGCTTGAAGGTCAGATCGTGCGCCCCGGCTTGCGTGGATGCACCGGTCGACGCGCGCAGCACGCCGGCCAACGGTTGCAGCGGATCACGCCCACCTGCGGCCACGCCCACCAGTTGCGCCGCACCCGCCAGCGCCAGCACCACGCCCACCACCTTGCCCAGGCGCTGCACATTGCCCGCGCCGTCTGGCAGCGAATCGAACGTCCGCAGAAACACCGCCGCGCCGATCAGCAACGCGCCCCAGGCCACCATCGCAGCCCACGCTGGCAGCACCGGTTGCACGATGTACAGAGCCACGGCCAGCAGGATGAAACCGAAGATCGCTTTGGTGACGGTCAACCAATGCCCCGAGCGCGGCAGCAGATTGCCGGCGCCCACGCCCACCAGAATCAGCGGCACACCCATCCCCATGGACAGTGCAAACAGCGCTGTGCCGCCCGTTGCCGCATTACCGGTCTGTGCGATATAGGCCAGCGCGCCCGCCAACGGTGCCGTCACGCACGGTGAAACAATCAGCGCGGACAGCGCGCCCATGACGGCAGCCCCAATCATCTGACCACCGCTCAGTTTGTTGGACGCCTGCGTCAAGCGGTGATGCCATGACGCCGGCAGTTGCAGTTCGTACAGGCCAAACATCGACAAGGACAGTAGCGCAATCAGCAACGCAAACGCGCCCAATACCCAAGGGTTCTGCAAAGCAGCCTGAAGACCCTGCCCCGCCAAGCCCGCCGCTACGCCAAGCGCGGTATAGACCGTCGCCATCCCCAGCACATATGCCACCGACACCAACGCCGCACGCATGCGCGTGGCATGCTCGCCCACCACAATGGCCGAGATGATCGGCAACATGGGCAGCACGCACGGTGTGAATGTCAGCAGCAAACCAAAGCCGAAGAACAGCAACGCGATCGCCCCAAGGTTACCGCTGCCCAGCGTGCTGGCGATGCGGCCAAGCTTGTCCTCGGAGGAGGACTCGGCCCCATTGACTACCGCGGCAGCTGGTGCCGTCGGCACACTCGACACAGAGGCCGGCTCCACCTGGAAGCGGCTCTTCATCGGCGGATAGCACAACCCCTGGTCCGCACAGCCTTGTGACGTGACGATCAGCGTAAACGGTGTCGATGCGTCTTGCGCCTTCACGTGGAAGACGAGCTCATGGCGATAGGTCTCGACCTCCTTGTTGAAGTTCTCGTCGTGCTTCACCTTGCCTGCGGGCAGCTCAAGTGGCGCGAACGTGACTGTTGCTGGATCCGCGGCCACAGCCAAGCGCTCACGGTACATGTAATAACCGTCGGCAATGGCGAACTTGACCTCGACAGTCTGTCCATCAAGCTGCTTGGCCGAAAAGCGGAACGCCTGCTCGGGCGCCAGGAAATCGTCTGCAGCGTACGCCGGCGCGCGTAGCATCAGCACAGCGACCAGCAGCATCAGCAGCTGCAGCACACGCCGCATCGGCAAGGGCAAAGAAAAGGTCATATCAACGGCAATCTAACTTCAAACAGAAGGCGGCCGAGTCTCGCCAGCCACCCACGCAAGATACGCCGGCAAGCCCACAGTTACCGGCATGGCGATGATCTCAGGCACCTCGTAAGGATGCGCCTTGCGCAACACCGCCTCGAGCACGGGATACGTCGCGCGCGTGGTCTTGATCAACAGCGGAATCTCGGTCGCCTGTTCGATGGCGCCATTCCACCAGTATGTCGATGCGCAGGCCGGCAAGCGATTGACGCACGCGGCCAACCGAGATTCGAGCACGACTTTGGTCACACGGTCGGCGCTATCGGCGTCCGGCAGATTGGTCAGCACCAGCAGCACTTCGGTTCCGGCAGACATGGAAACTCCACAGATGCGCCCCAATGGCTAAATCGCCGAGCGCTGACAACAAAAAAGCCAGGATGCGAATCCTGGCTTCATTGTAATGCGCGCTGAAACGCGCACTTTCGGCTCATCCAGCGCGACGACGTGTCGCACCGGCAAACCTCAGCTGATCTTACTCAGCGGCTTCGGCGTCCACAGCCTCGGCAACTTCCGGACGGTCCAGCAGCTCGACCAGTGCCATCGGCGCATTGTCGCCCTGACGGAAGCCGAACTTCAGGATACGGGTGTAGCCGCCCGGACGGGTCGCGAAACGCGGGCCCAGTTCCGTGAACAGCTTGGTGACCATATCGCGGTCGCGCAGACGTGCGAAAGCCAGACGGCGGTTAGCAACGGTGTCCTTCTTGGCCAGCGTGATCAGCGGCTCGACAACCTTGCGCAGTTCCTTGGCCTTCGGCAGCGTGGTCTTGATCAGCTCATGCTGCAGCAGCGAGTTGGACATGTTGCGCAGCATCGCGAGACGGTGCGACGAGGTGCGGTTCAGTTTCCGCAAACCATGACGGTGACGCATGATGATTCCTTCTTAAGAGTGTTTGACCAGCTCTTCTATCACCCCTTGCGAGGTGCGGGCCGGTAGCTTCAACAATAGGCCGCTCAGACAGCAACGACGGGAAAACCGGCCGATGCACACGCACCGGCCGACAACTTGCAATTACTTCTCGAGACCTGCGGGCGGCCAGTTCTCGAGCTTCATGCCGAGCGTCAGGCCACGCGAAGCGAGGACTTCCTTGATCTCGTTGAGCGACTTGCGACCCAGGTTCGGGGTCTTGAGCAGCTCGTTTTCGGTACGCTGGATCAGGTCGCCGATGTAGTAGATGTTTTCGGCCTTCAGGCAGTTGGCCGAACGCACCGTCAGCTCCAGATCGTCCACCGGGCGCAGCAGGATCGGATCGATCTGCGGTGCGCGGGCGGCGGCGGCCTCAGCGGCGCTCTCGGTGCCTTCCAGTGCGGCGAACACCGACAGTTGATCCACCAGAATACGAGCCGACTGGCGGATCGCTTCTTCCGGCGAGATCACGCCGTTGGTTTCGATGTTCATCACCAGCTTATCGAGGTCGGTACGCTGTTCCACACGAGCGGACTCAACGGCGTACGACACGCGGCGCACCGGCGCGAACGACGCGTCCAGCACGATGCGGCCGATGACCTTGCTCGACTCATCGCCGAACTTGCGCACGTTGCCTGGCACGTAACCACGGCCTTGCTCGACCTTCAGTTGCAGATCCAGCTTGCCACCAGCCGACAGGTTGGCGATAACATGACCCGGGTTGATGATCTCGACATCGTGCGGCAGCTCGATATCGGCGGCAGTCACCACACCTTCGCCTTCCTTGCGCAGCGACACCGTGACTTCATCACGGTTGTGCAGCTTGAACACCACGCCCTTCAGGTTCAGCAGCAGGTTGACGACGTCTTCTTGCACGCCATCAATGGTGGAATATTCGTGGACGACCCCAGCGATTGTGACTTCGGTCGGGGCATAGCCGACCATCGACGACAGCAGCACGCGGCGCAGCGCGTTACCGAGCGTGTGGCCGTAGCCGCGCTCGAACGGTTCCATGACGACCTTCGCGTGATGATCGCCAAGCGGCTCAACCGCAATAATTTTGGGCTTCAGGAGTGCTGTTTGCATGTAGGTTGTCCTATTTCAATACCCTCGGCTCGTTACACCGATAAGGCTGACGGATTGGACCGGAGAGATTCCGTCGCGTCTACCGCGACGGAAGACGCGCGTGCCGCAATCGCGTTGCGGCACGTAAAGACTCGGCTTGCTACGGCGCCCAAACAAGACCGGCGCACGAACACAATTTTGTTGACGATGAGCGTCCCCAAAAAGCGCAAGAAGCCCGCACCTTTCGGCACGGGCATCGTCATTAACGCGAATACAATTCGACGATCAGGCTTTCGTTGATATCGCCAGCGATATCGGCGCGGTCCGGGGCTTGCTTGAAGGTGCCTTCCATCTTCTTGGCATCCACAGCTACCCAGGTCGGGAAGCCGGTCTGCTCAGCCAGCGTCAGCGATTCAGCGATACGCACTTGCTTCTTCGACTTTTCGCGGATGGCAATCACATCGCCCGACTTGATCTGAGCCGACGGCACGTTCAGTGCTTGACCGTTCACCAGAATCGCCTTGTGCGACACCAGCTGACGCGCTTCAGCGCGGGTCGAGCCGAAGCCCATGCGATAGACGACGTTGTCCAGGCGCGATTCCAGCAGTTGCAGCAGGGTTTCACCCGTGTTGCCCTTGCGGCGGTCGGCTTCAGCGAAGTAGCGGCGGAATTGACGCTCCAGCACGCCGTAGATGCGCTTGACCTTCTGCTTTTCGCGCAGTTGGTTGCCGTAGTCGGAGGTGCGAGCACCGGAAGTGCGACCGTGCTGGCCAGGCTTGCTGTCCAGCTTGCACTTGTCGGCGAGCGAGCGACGTGCGCTCTTCAAGAAAAGGTCAGTACCTTCGCGGCGAGACAGTTTCGCCTTGGGGCCGGTATAGCGTGCCACGTTGCGTTCCTTCGTTATCAGTCATCCACAGCTTGAACTCTGCGGATGGTCCGCCAGCGCTTCCACAATCGGAACGAGGCGAACGGTGGGCTTATGAAAAGACGAAACCCGCCTTCCAGAAAAATCCGGAAGACAGGCAAGCGGGCGAGTATAGCACCCGCAGACCGACCTCGCCAGTAACTGGCGTGGCCGGTCGAATCACTTAGATGCGACGACGCTTCGGCGGACGGCAGCCGTTATGCGGCACCGGCGTCACGTCTTCGATCACCTGGATCTTGATACCCAGGTTGTTCAGTGCACGCACGGCCGACTCACGACCCGGGCCCGGGCCCTTGATGCGCACTTCCAAGTTCTTGATGCCTTGGTCCTGCGCCACGCGGCCAGCACTTTCAGCAGCCACCTGAGCGGCGAACGGCGTCGACTTGCGCGAGCCCTTGAAGCCCTGGCCGCCAGACGTTGCCCACGACAGAGCATTGCCCTGACGGTCGGTGATCGTGATGATGGTGTTGTTGAACGACGCGTGAACGTGCGCGATGCCGTCGGCGACGTTCTTGCGAACCTTCTTGCGCGCGCGCTGGGCGGCGGTATTCGCTGCTTTTGCCATAGTTCCTATCCTTTACCCGACGGATTACTTCTTGAGCGCGACGCCGGCCTTGCGCGGACCCTTACGGGTACGGGCATTGGTGCGGGTACGCTGACCGCGCATCGGCAGGCCCTTGCGATGACGCACGCCACGGTAGCAGCCCAGGTCCATCAGGCGCTTGATGTTCATCGTCGTTTCACGGCGCAGATCGCCTTCGACGGTGAACTTGTTGACTTCGTCACGCAGCTTTTCGAGGTCAGCGTCCGTCAGGTCCTTGACCTTCTTGTTGGTCGGGACACCGGTGGCTTCGCAAATCTTCTGAGCGCGCGAGCGGCCGATACCGTACACAGCCGTCAGGCCGATCACGGTATGTTGGTGATTGGGGATGTTGACCCCTGCGATACGTGCCATTCGTCAATCCTCTTTGCGAAATTAGCCTTGGCGCTGCTTATGACGCGGGTCCGACGAGCAGATCACACGCACCACGCCCTTGCGCTTGATGATTTTGCAGTTGCGGCAAATGCGCTTAACAGAAGCCAGCACTTTCATGATTTTCCTCTTCCTTCAATTCCAGTCCGCTCACTTCGCCCGGAATACGATGCGCGCGCGGGACAGATCATACGGGGTCAATTCGACCGTCACCTTGTCCCCGGGCAGGATGCGGATGTAATGCATCCGCATCTTGCCGGAAATATGGCCTAACACTACGTGGCCGTTCTCTAGCTTGACGCGAAACGTTGCGTTGGGAAGGTTTTCCAGCACCTCACCCTGCATCTGAATCACGTCGTCTTTAGCCATGTCTCTTTAGCTTCGTGCGACCGCTCTTTTTAACGGAGCGTCAGGTTGCCCTTGAAATTCGCCTTCTTCATCAAAGACTCGTACTGCTGAGACATCACGTAGGACTGCACTTGCGCCATGAAGTCCATCGTGACCACCACGATGATCAACAGCGACGTCCCACCAAAGTAGAACGGCACGTTCCAGCGCAGCACCAAGAACTCCGGCAACAGACACACCAGCGTGATGTAGATCGCACCCGCCAGGGTCAAACGCACCAGAATCTTGTCGATATACCGCGTGGTTTGCTCGCCCGGACGGATGCCCGGAATGAACGCCCCACTCTTCTTCAGGTTATCTGCCACTTCGCGGCTGTTATAAACCAGCGCCGTGTAAAAGAAACAGAAGAAGATGATCGCTGCCGCATACAACAGGATGTACACCGGCTGACCCGGCGACAGCGTTGCTGCCAGGTCCTTGACGAAACGGGTGACCGGATTCGTCGAGTTGCCAGCTGTAAACCAGCCCGCGATCGTAGCCGGGAACAGAATGATCGACGATGCAAAGATCGGCGGAATCACCCCAGCCATATTCAACTTCAGCGGCAAATGCGACGACTGACCGCCATAAATCTTGTTACCAACCTGCCGCTTGGCGTAGTTGACGAGGATCTTGCGTTGGCCGCGTTCAATGAACACCACCACGAAAGTCACCGCACCAATGATCGCCACCACCAGGATCGCAGAGAAAATCCCCATCGATCCTGTGCGCACCAGCTCAAACAGCCCGCCGATGGCATTGGGCAATCCCGCCGCGATCCCGCCAAAGATGATGATCGAGATCCCGTTGCCCAGACCGCGCTCGGTAATCTGCTCACCCAGCCACATCAGGAACATCGTGCCCGTCACCAGCGTGATTACTGCGGTCGCTCGGAACATCAGACCCGGATCCAGAACCAGACCCGGCTGTGCTTCGAGTGCCACTGCAATCCCGAGCGCCTGGAACGTCGCCAGGAGGACCGTACCGTAGCGCGTGTACTGCGTAATCTTGCGCTGGCCGGCTTGGCCTTCCTTCTTGAGCGATTCCAGTTGCGGCAGCACGATCGTCAGTAGCTGCATGATGATCGACGCCGAAATATACGGCATGATCCCCAGCGCAAACACCGTGAACCGCGACAGCGCGCCACCGGAGAACAGGTTGAACATCCCGAGGATGCCACCCGACTGCCGTTGGAAAAGCTGCGCCAGTTGATCCGGATCGATGCCAGGCACAGGAATGTGCGCGCCAATCCGATACACCAGCAGTGCCAGGACCAGGAACACCAACCGACGGCGAAGATCGCCGTACTTGGCCGTGTTCTTGGCCTGGGCCATCACATTAGGTTTCGCCGTGGCCAAACGGATGCTCCGTCAGTGTGAAACAGCAGGCTATTAGGCCAGCGAGCCACCGGCCGCTTCGATTGCGGCCTTCGCCCCAGCCGTTGCGCCCAGGCCCTTCAGAACCACTTTCTTGTCGATCTCGCCCGACAGGATCACCTTGGCGCTCTTGACCATCTCGCCAACGAGGCCGGCTTGCTTGAGGGACAGCAGATCGATTTCCTCGATCGGCAGGCCCGCCAAGTCGCCCAGACGCACTTCAGCGGTGAATTCCTTGGTCAGCGAGGTGAAACCACGCTTGGGCAGACGACGATACAGGGGCATCTGGCCGCCTTCGAAGCCGACCTTGTGGAAACCACCCGAACGCGACTTCTGACCCTTGTGACCACGACCAGCCGTCTTGCCCAGGCCCGAGCCAATACCGCGACCAACGCGGCGCTTGGCATGCTTGGAGCCGGCTGCCGGCTTCAGGTTATTCAGTTGCATGTTCTTCTCCGTCTTGCCTTAGCCGATGACCTTGACCAGGTAGGACACCTTGTTGATCATGCCGCGCACTGCCGGCGTGTCCTGCAATTCGGACACCGAGTTCATGCGGCGCAGGCCCAGACCACGCACCGTGGCGCGGTGGTCTTCGCGCGTACCGATCAGGCTACGCACGAGTTGGACTTTCACGGTTTTCTGCGACATATCGTTCACCTATCCCTTCGGCTTAGCCGAGGATCTCTTCGACCGACTTGCCACGCTTGGCAGCAATTTCAGCCGGGGTGCTCATCTTGCGCAGGCCGTCCAGCGTTGCGCGCACCATGTTGTAAGGATTGGTCGAACCGTGCGACTTGGTCACGATGTTCGTCACGCCCATCACTTCGAAGATGGCGCGCATCGGGCCGCCGGCGATCACGCCAGTACCGTCCTTCGCAGGCATCATTTGCACCTTAGCGGCGCCATGCTTGCCAACCACTTCGTGCTGCAGCGTACCGTTCTTGAGCGGGACCTTGACCATCTTGCGACGGGCTTCGTCCATTGCCTTCTGCACGGCCACGGGCACTTCCTTAGCCTTGCCCTTGCCCATGCCGATACGGCCATCGCCGTCGCCGACCACGGTCAGAGCAGCGAAGCCGAGAATCCGGCCGCCCTTGACCACCTTGGTCACGCGGTTGACCGCGATCATCTTCTCGCGAAGACCGTCGTCGCGTTCGTCCCCTTGGACCTTAGGTTGAATTTTTGCCATGACGATATCCTCTATGCCGGCTTAGAACTTCAGGCCAGCTTCGCGTGCCGCGTCAGCCAGTGCCTTCACGCGACCGTGATAACGGAAACCCGAGCGATCGAACGCCACGGCTTCGATGCCCGCAGCCTTCGCCTTCTCAGCAATACGCTTACCCACCAGGGTGGCAGCCGCGGTGTTGCCACCGTTGCCGTTCAGCTCCTTGCGGACTTCGGCTTCTGCCGTCGAGGCCGCAGCCAGAACCTTCGTGCCGTCTTCCGAGAAGACCTGCGCGTAGATGTGCAGGTTAGTACGGTGCACAGCCAGGCGAGCAACGTTCAGCTCCGCAATCTTCAGGCGGGTCTGACGTGCACGGCGCAAACGCGAGTCATTTTTGTTCATGATGTGCACCCTTACTTCTTCTTGGTTTCCTTCAGGATCACACGCTCATCGGCGTAGCGCACACCCTTGCCCTTGTAGGGCTCAGGCGGACGATAGCCACGCACTTCAGCGGCGACCTGACCAACTTTCTGCTTGTCCGAACCCTTGATGATGATTTCGGTTTGCGTCGGCGTTTCCGCCTTCACGCCTTCCGGCATCTCATGGATCACGTCGTGCGAGAAACCGAGCTGCAGCTTCAGGGCAGTACCCTGAACCGAAGCACGATAACCCACGCCGACCAGGTTCAGCTTGCGCTCAAAGCCCGTTGTCACACCCTTGACCATGTTGGCCGTCAGGGCGCGCATCGTACCTTGCAGCGCATTGGCTTCACGCGACTCATTTGCCGGCACGAACGTGATCGTGCCGTTGTCGGTGTTGACCTTGACCAGCTCGTGGATCGGCTGCGACAGGGTACCCAGCGGGCCCTTGACGGTCAGCAGACCACCAGCGAAATTGACTTCGGCGCCCTTGGGCAGCGCGATGGGAGCCTTACCTACGCGAGACATGGTTCCCCTCCCTTAGGCGACGTAGCAAATGACTTCGCCACCGACACCGGTTGCGCGCGCGCGGCGGTCCGTCATCAGACCCTGCGGGGTCGAGATGATGGCAACGCCCAGGCCGTTCATCACTTGCGGGATTTCGTTACGGCCCTTGTACACACGCAGACCAGGCTTCGAGACGCGCTCCAGGCGCTCGATGACCGGACGGCCAGCGTAGTACTTCAGACCAATCGTCAGCGTGGACTTGCCACCCTGCTCGGTCACGGCGAATTCGTCGATGTAGCCTTCGTCCTTCAGGACTTTGGCGATTGCCACCTTCAGCTTCGACGACGGCATGACCACCGACGCTTTTTCCACCGCTTGCGCGTTGCGGATACGCGTCAGCATATCGGCGATCGGATCGCTCATGCTCATAGTGTTTCTCCTGTAGCCTGTGCGTGATTACCAGCTGGCTTTCGTCAGACCCGGGATTTCGCCCTTGAAGGCGATCTCACGGAGCTTGTTACGCGCCAGGCCAAACTTGCGGAACGTACCGCGGGGACGACCGGTGATCGAGCAGCGGTTGCGCTGACGAGTCGGGTTCGCGTTGCGCGGCAGTGCTTGCAGCTTCAGGCGCGCTTCGTAACGCTCTTCTTCCGACTTGCTTTGGTCTGCCACGATGGCTTCGAGAGCGGCGCGCTTCTCAGCGTACTTGGCCACGAGCTTGGCACGCTTCTTCTCGCGTTCGATCAGAGACAATTTAGCCACGGTAACCCCTTAATTACGGAACGGGAACTTGAACGCATTGAGGAGCGCCTTCGCTTCCTCATCGTTCTTCGCAGTCGTCGTGATGCTGATGTTCAGACCACGGAGTGCGTCGATCTTGTCGTACTCGATTTCGGGGAAAATGATCTGCTCTTTCACACCGATGTTGTAGTTGCCACGACCGTCGAACGCCTTACCCGACACACCGCGGAAGTCACGCACGCGCGGCAGCGACACCGTAATGAAGCGATCCAGGAATTCGTACATGCGTTGGCCACGCAGCGTGACCATCGTGCCGATCGGGTAACCCTGGCGAATCTTGAAGCCGGCGATAGCCTTACGGGCCTTCGTCACGATGGGCTTCTGGCCAGCGATCTTGATCAGGTCGCCTGTGGCGTGCTCGATGACTTTCTTGTCATTGATGGCTTCGCCAAGACCCATGTTCAGGGTGATCTTGGTGATGCGCGGCACTTCCATCACGGACTTGTAACCGAACTGCTTGATCAGCTCGGGCACAACCTTCTCTTTGTAAAACTCTTGCAGACGTGCAGTCATGCTCAACTCCTCTCTATCGCCCAGAATCAAGCACCGACGGCAGCACCGGTGGTCTTCAGGACACGCGTTTTCACGCCGCCTTCAACCTTGATGCCGACGCGCGACGGCTTGCCATTGGCATCCACGAGCGCAACGTTCGAAATATGGATGGGCATGATCTTGTCGACCACACCACCCGTGGTACCCAGCATCGGGTTCGGACGCACGTGCTTCTTGGCGACGTTCACGCCTTCCACCGTCACGTGCTCAGCGAGCACCGACAGCACGGTACCCTGCTTACCCTTGTCCTTACCGGTGCGAACGATGACGCGATCGCCCTTGCGAATCTTGTTCATGCGGCCTCCGATTACAGCACTTCCGGCGCGAGCGACACGATCTTCATGAAGCGCTCGGTACGGAGTTCGCGAGTGACCGGTCCGAAGATACGGGTGCCGATCGGCTCAAGCTTGGTGTTCAGCAGCACGGCGGCATTGCCGTCGAACTTGATGAGCGAGCCGTCAGGACGGCGCACGCCCTTGGCGGTACGCACCACCACAGCGTTGTAGATATCGCCCTTCTTCACGCGACCACGCGGAGCAGCATCCTTGACGCTGACCTTGATGATGTCGCCGACGCTGGCGTAGCGGCGCTTCGAACCGCCCAGCACCTTGATGCACATGACTTCACGCGCACCCGTGTTATCGGCCACTTCGAGCCGGCTTTCTGTCTGAATCATGGTGTTCTCGTCCCAACTTAATTCGCCTTTACGCACAATGCACAGAGGCGATCAGTCTTGGTCCCGCCGGCCGCTGGCATTGCGCCAACCGCGATTGGGTTGATCAACTTGAAGTCGGTAGCTGCCTGGCAGCGAGTGCCACCAGACCCATTCACTCTTCTCTTTGCCCGAGCCACTAGCCGAACCGGCAGCAACCCTCTCAAAGGGAAAGACCGAGACTATATCACATAATCTCGGTCTTGCAACAGCAAACTACTCAGCTGTTGTTTTAGATCACGCGTGCAGCTTCAAGCAGGCGCGACACCACCCACGACTTGGTGCGCGAGATCGGACGCGATTCCGTGATCTCAACCTTGTCGCCTTCGTTGTACTGGTTGGCTTCGTCATGCGCATGGTACTTCTTCGAGCGCACTACGTACTTGCCGTACAGCGGATGCTTGACGCGGTTTTCGACCAGGACCGTCACGGTCTTGTCCATCTTGTTGCTGACAACGCGACCGACGAGCGTGCGCTTCAGGGACGTTGCTGCTTCAGTCATTTCTGGTTCCCCTTCTGGCCCAGCACGGTGCGGACACGCGCGATGTCACGACGCACCTTCTTCAGCTGGCTGGTGTTCTGCAGCTGTTGCGTCGCCTTTTGCATGCGCAGGCCAAATTGAGCCTTCAGCAGCTCGGAGAGCTCCTGGTTCAGCCCTGCGACATCTTTGTCGCGCAGTTCGGATGCTTTCATGGTGTGTGCTCCTTACGTTCCGACCTGACGCACCACGAAGCTGGTCGCGATCGGCAGCTTGGCAGCAGCCAGGCGGAAAGCCTCGCGTGCCAGTTCTTCGCCGACGCCGTCCATTTCGTACAGCATCTTGCCCGGCTGAATTTCAGCCACGTAGTACTCCGGGTTGCCCTTACCGTTACCCATACGGACTTCGGCAGGCTTCTTCGAAATCGGCTTGTCCGGGAAAATCCGGATCCAGATACGGCCGCCACGCTTGATGTGACGGGTCATCGCACGACGGGCGGACTCGATCTGACGGGCGGTCAGACGGCCACGGCCCATCGCCTTCAGGCCGAATTCGCCGAACGAAACCGCGTTACCGCGCGTGGCGATACCGGTGTTACGGCCCTTCTGCTCCTTGCGGTACTTCCTGCGCTTAGGTTGCAGCATGTTTATTCTCCAGTCTTGGCGTCGGCGCCACCGCTACGGCGAGGAGCACCTGCACCAGCACCGCGGCGCTGACCGGACGGGCGACCTTCACCCTCACGGCGGCGACCTTCCGGGCGACCCGGACGGCGGCGGCGCTCGTCTTCCTTCGGCTCTTCCACGACGGGCGCATCGTTGCGACCCAGGTGGTCGCCCTTGTACACCCACACCTTGACACCGATGATGCCGTAGGTGGTTTCCGCTTCGGAGAAGCCGTAGTCAATATCGGCGCGCAGCGTGTGCAGGGGCACACGGCCTTCGCGGTACCACTCGGTACGGGCAATTTCGATGCCGTTCAGACGGCCCGAGCTCATGATCTTGATGCCCTGGGCACCCAGACGCATTGCGTTCTGCATCGCACGCTTCATGGCGCGGCGGAACATGATGCGGCGCTCGAGCTGCTGCGTGATCGAATCGGCGATCAGCTGAGCATCGACTTCCGGCTTGCGGATTTCTTCGATGTTCACGTGCACGGGCACGCCCATGCGTCGCTGCAGTTCAGCCTTCAGCAGTTCGATGTCCTCGCCCTTCTTGCCGATCACCACGCCCGGACGCGAGCTGTAAATGGTGATACGTGCATTCTTGGCCGGACGCTCGATGACCACGCGGCCCACCGAAGCGTTCTTCAGCTTCTTCTTCAGAAACTCGCGAACTTCGATGTCTTCCTTGAGCATGCCCGCAAACTGGGTGTTGTTCGCGTACCAACGCGAAGCCCAGTTACGGCTGACAGCCAGACGGAAGCCAGTCGGATGAATCTTCTGTCCCATCGTGACCCCTTAGTTGCCCAGCGTCACAGTGATGTGACAGGTTTGTTTCTCGATGCGGTTGCCACGGCCCTTCGCACGCGCGGTGAAGCGCTTGAGCGACGTTGCCTTGTCGATGTAGATCGACTTGACCTTCAGCTCGTCGATATCGGCGCCTTCGTTGTGCTCCGCGTTCGCGATGGCGGACTCAACCACCTTCTTCACGATGCCAGCCGCCTTCTTCGGGCTGAACGTCAGAACGTTGAGCGCGCGCTCGATCGGCAGACCACGGATCTGGTCAGCAACCAGACGCGTCTTCTGTGCGGAGATACGGGCGCCGCGATGAATCGCTTTAACTTCCATGATTGCCCCTTATCGCTTCGCTTTCTTGTCGGCAGCGTGGCCCTTGAACGTACGCGTGAGCGCAAATTCGCCGAGCTTGTGGCCAACCATGTTTTCCGTGACATACACGGGCACGTGCTGACGGCCGTTGTGAACGGCGATCGTCAAGCCGATGAAGTCCGGCAGAATGGTCGAACGACGCGACCAGGTCTTAATGGGCTTCTTGTCCTTCGTTTGCACTGCCGCCTCAACCTTTTTCAGCAGGTGGGCGTCAATGAAAGGACCCTTTTTTACGGAACGAGTCATATCTAAGCTCCTACCTACCGATTAACGCTTGTGACGGCGCTGAACGATCATGCTGTCCGTGCGCTTGTTACGACGGGTGCGGTAGCCCTTGGTCGGCGTACCCCACGGGGACACCGGATCACGGCCAGCAGCAGTCTTACCTTCACCACCACCATGCGGGTGATCGACCGGGTTCATCACCACACCGCGAACGGTCGGGCGAATACCGCGCCAACGTGTTGCACCGGCCTTGCCGATCTGGCGCAGGCTGTGCTCTTCGTTGCCGACTTCACCGATGGTCGCGCGGCACTCGATGTGCACGCGGCGCACTTCACCCGAGCGCAGACGCACTTGAGCGTAGATGCCTTCGCGAGCCAGCAGCACGGCGGACGTACCAGCCGAACGGGCAACTTGAGCACCCTTGCCCGGCAGGATTTCCACGCAGTGGATCGTCGTACCGACCGGAATGTTGCGGATCGGCAGGTTGTTACCGGCCTTGATCGGCGCTTCCGAGCCGTTGGCGATAGCTTGGCCAACCACAGCGCCCTTCGGGGCGATGATGTAGCGGCGCTCGCCATCAGCGAACAGCACGAGCGCGATGTTGGCGCTACGGTTCGGGTCGTATTCCAGGCGCTCGATCTTGGCCGGGATACCGTCCTTATCGTTACGCTTGAAGTCGACGACGCGATAGTGATGCTTGTGACCACCGCCCTTATGGCGCGTGGTGATGTGGCCGTTGTTGTTACGACCCGACTTCTGGAATTGCTTTTCCAGCAGCGGAGCGTGCGGCGCACCCTTGTGAAGGTCGGGGTTGACGACCTTCACCATCGAGCGGCGGCCCGGCGATGTCGGCTTGGTCTTAACGAGTGCCATGATTACTTGGCCTCCGCTTCAAAATTGATTTCCTGGCCCGGCTTGAGCGAGACATAGGCCATCTTCACGTGGTTACGACGACCCATGAAGCGACCGAAGCGCTTTTGCTTGCCCTTGCGGTTCAGGATCTGAACGGAAGCGACTTCCACCTTGAACAGCAGTTCAACGGCAGCCTTCACTTCGATCTTGTTGGCGTCGGGAGCCACTTCGAACACGACCTGTTCGTTCTTCTCGGCCACCAGCGTTGCCTTTTCAGACACCACGGGCGCCAGCAGCACCTGCATCAGGCGATGGTCGTTCTTGGCAACTTGCGTCATTTCAGCAACTCCTCGATCTGCGCGACGGCACCCTTCGTCACGAGCACCTTCTTGTAGTGCACGAGCGACAGGGGGTCAGCGTGACGCGGCTCAACCACGAGCACGTGCGCCAGGTTGCGCGATGCCAGGAAGAGGTTTTCGTCCAGGTTATCGGTAATCACGAGCACCGAATCCAGGCCCATGGCGCCGAGCTTGTCGGCCAGCAGCTTGGTCTTGGGCGCTTCGACGGACAGGCTGTCAACGACGTTGATGCGACCTTCACGGGCAAGCTGCGAATAAATCGAGCGCATGCCGGCGCGGTACATCTTCTTGTTGACCTTCTGCGAGAAGTTTTCTTCCGGGCTATTCGGGAAGATACGACCACCCCCGCGCCACAGCGGGGAGGAGCTCATACCTGCACGAGCGCGGCCCGTACCCTTTTGGCGCCACGGCTTCTTGGTCGTGTGCTTGACCTCTTCACGATCCTTCTGCTTACGGTTACCGCTGCGAGCGTTGGCCTGGTAAGCGACGACGATCTGGTGAACGAGGGCTTCGTTATAGTCACGGCCGAACACTTCCGGCGAGGCAGCAACGCCAGCGCCGAGTTGACCGTTGTCCTGGAGCAGCTTCAGTTCCATGCGTTTGCTCCTTATGCCTTCTTGACGCGAGCCTTCACGGCCGGCGTGACGATGACTTGACCGCCCTTGGCGCCCGGGATTGCACCCTTGACCAGCAGCAGCTTGCGCTCTGCGTCGATCTTGGCGATTTCCAGGTTCTGGACAGTACGGGTGACGTCACCCATGTGACCGGTCATGCGCTTACCCGGGAACACGCGGCCCGGATCCTGCGCCATACCGATCGAGCCTGGCACGTTGTGCGAACGCGAGTTACCGTGCGTGGCGCGGCCCGACGAGAAGTTGTAACGCTTGATGGTACCGGCGTAGCCCTTACCAATCGTCACACCCTGGACGTCGATCTTTTGACCGACTTCGAACAGGTCGACGCTGATGTTCGCGCCGGGCTGGAATTCAGCGGCACGAACGGCATCCACTCGGAATTCTTTGATAACTTCGCCCGCTTCCACGCCGGCTTTGGCGAGATGACCCGCCAGCGGCTTGGTGACGCGGCTGGCGCGTCGGGTGCCGAAGGTGACTTGAACCGCGGTATAACCGTCGGTCTCGTCCGTCTTGATTTGCGTCACGCGGTTGTCGCCGACCTCGAGCACGGTGACGGGAATCGAATCGCCGTCGTCCGTGAAAATACGGGTCATGCCAACCTTGCGACCTACAAGGCCAAGGCTCATGGTTTGCTCCATTCCCAGCTGCGATTGGCCGGGGCTGATTGATACTACGAATCTTGAACTGGACTGCGCCTAAAGAGACAGCGCGAGGCCAAATGGCCAGCCCACTCCCCTTGACTAAAGGGGTAGCCCTACACTATATCCCGCTCACAAACAATCTGCAAGCGCGATTACCGAATACGCGCCCGGGCGTCGTGCGCAGCGCAACATCCAGCGCCAAAAAGCGAAACGGCGAGCACTTGGCTCGCCGTTTGCCCGTTACCGGAGTGATCCGGCAGCGTTGTCTTGCTTACTCTTACTGCAGCTTGATCTCGACGTCCACGCCAGCCGGCAGGTCCAGCTTCATCAGCGCGTCAACAGTCTTGTCCGTCGGGTCGACGATGTCCATCAGGCGTTGGTGCGTGCGGATTTCGAACTGGTCACGGCTGGTCTTGTTGACGTGCGGCGAACGCAGAACGTCGAAACGCTGGATGCGGGTCGGCAGGGGCACCGGGCCCTTGACGATCGCGCCGGTGCGCTTGGCGGTTTCAACGATTTCAGCGGCCGACTGGTCGATCAGGCGATAGTCGAAAGCCTTCAGGCGGATACGGATCTTCTGGTTCTGCATGATGTTTCCTTAAAGAGCATGGCGGCCGGGCCGCCGGTAGATTGAAAGAGCGATGCAACAGGCGATGCGCCGCGCCCGTTACGGGGAGCAGCGCATCGATCCGCTTTTACTTGATGATCTTGGCAACGACGCCAGCGCCAACGGTACGGCCGCCTTCACGGATAGCGAAGCGCAGGCCTTCTTCCATGGCGATCGGGGCGATCAGCTTGACGGTGATCGACACGTTGTCGCCCGGCATGACCATTTCCTTGCCTTCCGGCAGGGCGATCGAGCCAGTCACGTCCGTCGTACGGAAGTAGAACTGCGGGCGGTAGTTGTTGAAGAACGGGGTGTGACGACCACCTTCGTCCTTCGACAGGATGTAGACCTCGCCCGTGAATTCCGTGTGCGGCTTGATCGAGCCCGGCTTGGCCAGCACTTGGCCGCGCTGAACGTCTTCGCGCTTCGTGCCGCGCAGCAGAATACCGACGTTGTCGCCTGCCTGACCTTGGTCGAGCAGCTTGCGGAACATTTCCACGCCCGTGCAGGTCGTCTTGTCGATCTTCGGCTTGTCGCCGTCCATGGCGATACCGACGATTTCGATTTCTTCGCCGACCTTGATCACGCCACGCTCGATACGGCCGGTCACCACGGTGCCGCGACCCGAGATCGAGAACACGTCTTCCACCGGCATCAGGAACGTACCGTCAACAGCGCGCTCCGGCGTCGGGATGTAGGTGTCCAGTGCGTCGGCCAGGTTCATGATGGCCACTTCGCCCAGCTCGCCCTTGTCGCCTTCCAGCGCCAGCTTGGCCGAACCCTTGATGATCGGGGTGTCGTCGCCCGGGAAGTCGTACTTCGACAGAAGTTCGCGCACTTCCATCTCGACCAGCTCCAGCAGCTCAGCGTCGTCCACCATGTCGCACTTGTTCAGGAAGACGATGATGTACGGCACGCCAACCTGACGGGCCAGCAGGATGTGCTCACGCGTTTGCGGCATCGGGCCGTCAGCGGCCGAGCACACCAGGATTGCGCCGTCCATCTGGGCGGCACCGGTAATCATGTTCTTGACGTAGTCGGCGTGGCCCGGGCAGTCAACGTGTGCGTAGTGGCGGTTGGCCGTTTCGTACTCGATGTGCGCGGTGTTGATCGTGATGCCGCGTGCCTTTTCTTCCGGCGCTGCGTCGATTTCGTCGTACTTCTTCGCTTCGCCACCAAACTTGGCGGACAGCACGGTGGCGATCGCCGCGGTCAGCGTCGTCTTGCCGTGGTCAACGTGACCAATCGTCCCAACGTTCACGTGCGGCTTGGTCCGCTCGAACTTTTCCTTTGCCATGTCAGCTCCTCAATTCGGAATTGGCTAATTGCTAGATTTAGATGTGGGCGACGCTCGTGCGCGTCGCCCAAAACACGTTGATTACTTCGTACCCTTGGCAGCCATCACAGCTTCGGCAATGTTCTTCGGTGCCTCAGCGTATTGCTTGAATTCCATGGTGTACGTGGCGCGGCCTTGCGTTTGCGAGCGCAGCGACGTCGAATAACCGAACATTTCCGACAGCGGGACTTCGGCCTTGATGATCTTGCCGCCGCCCACCATGTCGTCCATGCCCTGCACGATGCCGCGGCGGGACGACAAGTCGCCCATCACGGTACCCGTGTAGTCTTCCGGCGTTTCCACTTCCACAGCCATCATCGGCTCAAGCAGAACCGGGGTAGCGCGGCGCATGGCTTCCTTGAACGCCATCGAGCCGGCCATGCGGAACGCGTTTTCGTTCGAGTCCACGTCGTGGTACGAACCGAACGTCAGCGTGACCTTCACGTCCACCACCGGGAAGCCAGCCAGAATACCGGCCGGCAGCGTGTCGACGATACCCTTCTCGACCGCCGGGATGTATTCGCGAGGAATCACACCGCCCTTGATGGCGTCGACGAATTCGAAGTTCTTGCCAGCCTTCTTCGCCTCGTCGTCAGCCGGTTCCAGCGTGATCACAGCGTGACCGTACTGACCGCGGCCGCCCGACTGCTTGACGAACTTGCCTTCGACGTCTTCAACCTTCTTACGGATGGTTTCGCGGTAGGCAACTTGCGGGGCGCCAATGTTGGCTTCCACACCGAATTCGCGCTTCATACGGTCAACCAGAATTTCGAGGTGGAGCTCGCCCATACCCGAAATGATGGTCTGACCCGATTCTTCATCGGTACGTACGCGGAACGACGGATCTTCAGCGGCCAGGCGGTTCAGGGCGATACCCATCTTTTCCTGGTCAGCCTTGGTCTTCGGCTCGACAGCCTGCGAGATCACCGGCTCCGGGAACACCATGCGCTCGAGCACGATCGGGGCAGCCGGATCGCACAGCGTGTCGCCCGTGGTGGCGTCCTTCAGACCCACTGCAGCGGCGATGTCACCAGCCAGCACTTCCTTGATTTCTTCGCGCTGGTTGGCGTGCATCTGCAGAATACGGCCCAGACGCTCCTTCTTCTGCTTCACCGGGTTGTACACGGTGTCGCCCGAATTGATCTTGCCCGAGTAGACGCGGAAGAAGATCAGCTGACCAACGAACGGGTCGGTCATGATCTTGAACGCCAGTGCCGAGAACTTTTCGTTGTCATCAGCCTTGCGCTCGAGCTTCTTCTCGTTGTCGCTTTCGTCGGTGCCCTGGACCGGCGGAATGTCGACCGGCGACGGCAGGAAGTCGATCACGGCGTCGAGCATGCGCTGCACGCCCTTGTTCTTGAACGCGGTGCCGCACAGCATCGGCTGGATTTCGCAGGCGATGGTACGGTCGCGCAGCGCCTTGACGATCTCAGCACGGGTCAGCTCTTCGCCGCCCAGGTACTTTTCCATCAGGGCTTCGCTGGCTTCAGCAGCCGACTCGACCATCTTCTCGCGCCATTCGTTGGCAACGTCCACCAGATTGGCCGGGATGTCCTGGTACTCAAACTTCACGCCTTGGCTGGCTTCGTCCCAAATGATCGCCTTCATTTCCAGCAGATCGACGACGCCTTGGAAGCCGTCTTCAGCACCGATCGGCACCACCACGGGTACCGGGTTGGCCTTCAGGCGGGTCTTCAGCTGGTCGTAGACCTTGAAGAAGTTCGCGCCGGTACGGTCCATCTTGTTGACGAACGCCAGACGGGGCACCTTGTACTTGTTGGCCTGACGCCAGACGGTTTCCGACTGCGGCTGCACGCCACCCACTGCGCAGTACACCATGCACGCGCCGTCCAGCACACGCATGGAACGCTCCACCTCGATGGTGAAGTCCACGTGGCCCGGGGTGTCGATGATGTTGAAGCGGTGCTCGGGGTAGTTGCCGCCCATGCCCTTCCAGAAGGCGGTGGTAGCAGCCGAGGTGATGGTAATGCCGCGCTCTTGCTCCTGCTCCATCCAGTCCATGGTGGCGGCGCCATCATGCACTTCACCGATCTTGTGGTTCACACCGGTGTAGAACAGGATCCGCTCGGTCGTGGTGGTCTTGCCGGCGTCGATGTGAGCGGAAATACCGATGTTACGGTAGCGCTCAATGGGGGTCTTACGAGCCACGGTTAATCCTCAGATTCGTCAACGGGGCGCTGCCGGATAGCAAGCGCCCCTAATACAAATGGGCGAGATGTGCGCACACAGCCCGCCCAGCAACCAACAACGTGCGTGAGTCGCTTAGAAGCGGAAGTGCGAGAACGCCTTGTTGGCTTCTGCCATACGGTGCACTTCGTCGCGCTTCTTCATGGCGCCGCCGCGGCCTTCCGAGGCCTCGAGCAGTTCACCAGCCAGACGCAGGGCCATCGACTTCTCGCTGCGCTTCTTCGCAGCTTCCCGCAGCCAACGCATCGCCAATGCCAGACGACGCGACGGCCGGACTTCGACCGGCACCTGATAGTTGGCGCCACCAACACGGCGGCTCTTCACTTCGACCACCGGCTTGATGTTGCCGATTGCCAGCGTGAACACCTCGATGGGCGCCTTGCCTGCTTTCTTCTCGATCTGGTCGAACGCACCATAAACGATGCGCTCAGCCACCGACTTCTTGCCGTCCAGCATCAGGACGTTCATGAACTTGGCGACTTCCACATTGCCGAACTTCGGGTCCGGCAGAATTTCCCGCTTGGGGACTTCACGACGACGTGGCATCTTCTTTCCTTCTCTGTTCAGTTGAGAACCGCTTCGGTTCTCCGGCCACCAACTAGCTTGTCTTCCAACAATCTGAGCCGGGTGACCACTTACTCGACGGTGCCAGTGCGGTCAAAAAACGCACCGTTGTACCGCCTGCTCATGACAAGACCGTGACCGCAAACGCGGGCCGATCTCACTGACGACTTAGGCCTTCTTCGGGCGCTTCGCACCGTACTTCGAACGCGCTTGCTTACGGTCCTTGACGCCTTGCAGGTCAAGGGAGCCGCGCACGATGTGGTAACGCACACCCGGCAAGTCCTTCACACGGCCGCCGCGGATCAGCACGACGCTGTGCTCTTGCAGGTTGTGGCCTTCACCGCCGATGTACGAAATGACTTCGAAACCGTTGGTCAGACGCACCTTGGCGACTTTACGCAGTGCCGAGTTCGGCTTCTTCGGCGTCGTGGTGTACACGCGGGTGCACACGCCGCGACGCTGCGGGCAGTTCTCAAGCGCCGGGCTCTTGCTCTTCAGCTTTTCAGAGACGCGGGGCTTGCGAACCAATTGATTGATAGTTGGCATTGTTCAATCCAGCTTGGTTTTTGAAAAATCGCCGGACCACATGACGTGGCAGCCTCACATGTGAGGCAATCGGCGCAATCGGGTTTTGGAAGTGGCGAGCAGAACGCTCTAGAGAGAGGACCTGCGGGAACAGATCGAGACCAAAGAGCGCGAGCCCGTCTGGTTCAGATGCCTTGCACAGCGCTTTGCCGGGCATGGACGTGCGAAGCCAGAAGCCAAAAACTCGAATCTGGCACTATAGCGGGGTGTTCTGCAAGCGTCAAGCGCGCCGCCAGTCTGGCGACGCGTGGCGTGAGTCAGCAACCGCGCGGTGTGGCGCCGATGGCACGCGGGGCCGCACCGGGCCAGAGAAAGACAAGTGCTGCCGCCGACACAAACCCCAGCGCAAGCACCGAAACGCCGATCCAACCGGCACGCGCCCAGGCCACTCCTGCCAAACCACCGCCCGCCGCCGCGCCAAAGAAAAACGCGCCGGTGTACAAGCCATTCACACGCCCACGGATTTCCGGGGACAGCGTGTTGACCATGTAGCGACCGAGTGCCTGGTCACCAATGGCACCAAAATCCAACAGCAGCGCAGCGATCACCAGCATGGCCAGCATGGCGGGAACGCTCAAGCCCGGCACCAGCGCCGAGGCCAGCGCCAGCAACAGACCGGTCGCTGCACTGCCGTGCGCGAGCAGCGTGCCGAAACGTACCAAGCCGCGATCTGCCAGCCGCCCCGCAACGGGCGCGGCCACGACACCCGCCGCCCCACACAGCGCGAACATGCCGATCCCGTTTTGCGACAGATGGAACGGCGCTGCCGCCAGCCGCAGCGCCACGGCTGTCCAAAACAACGTAAAAGCGGCCATCAACAATGCCTGGGTGGCGGCCCGCCGGCGCAGCAACGGCTCACCGCGAAGCAAGCGGCCATACGAGCCCAGCAGCGCGCCGTACGACTGCGTGCGCGGCGGCGCAAAGGTCGGCATGACGCGCGGCAGGACCATCGCCAGCACAGCAATCGCCACCGCCGACGCGCCATAGAACGCGCGCCAACCCCATTGCGCCGCAATCAGGCTGGCTGCAGGACGCGACAGCAGGATGCCCAGATTCAGGCCGATCATGATGTCGCCGAGCACACGCCCGCGTCGGTGGTCGGCCGCCAAACGCCCCGCCAGGGCGATCAACATCTGGATGACGGTTGACGACAGCCCGATGGCAAACGCGGCCAGCATCAGCACCTGCCCGCTATGCGCCACGGTGGTCAGCGCGAGCGACGCGACCGCGCCCCACAGCGTGCGCGAGGCGAGCTTGCGGTTGTCCAGCAGATCGGTCATCGGCATGAGCAGCAACAGGCCGATGCCGTAACCGACCAGCGTGGCAGTCACCAGCAGCCCGGTGGCCGCCGTGGTCCAGCCGATGCTGGCGGCGATCTCGGCGACGAGCGGCTGGATGCCGAACAGGTTGACGACGATGAGCCCCACCGCAGCAGCGAACAATGGCGTCGCGCCACGCGGCAAGCGATCAGCGGGGGGATGAGACACGGCAACGTTGGGGGCTTCTGTCGTCATGATGGCAGGAAGAAAGGTCGAGACGCCTCATCGTAGCCAGCCAATTCGCGCAGATTAAGATAGCCTCTGGCGTCATATTGTTTCCAGAAACGCGCAAATATGGACCGGCTCTCTGACGTGGTGATCTTTGTACGGGTGGTGGAGTGCGGCAGCCTGTCAGCCGCGTCCGATGCGATGGGCGTATCGCGCGGGGTCATCAGCAAGGCGCTGGCGCGGCTGGAGGCACGGCTAGAAACGCGCCTGCTGCAGCGGACGACGCGGCGCCTGTCACTCACCGAAGCCGGTGCGGCCTTCTTCGAAAAAAGCCGTGAGGGCCTGGCGCTGGTGGATGCCGCCGAACACGCCGTGACCTCCCTGCGCGACGAGGCCCGCGGCACGCTGCGGGTGTCGGCGCCGGCGTCGTTTGCGGTGACGCTGCTGGCGCCGCTGCTGGGCGCGTTCCAGGCGCGCTATCCCGCCGTGCAGATCGATCTGGACATGAACGACCGCTACGCCGATCTGGTGGCGGGGCGCATCGACGTAGCGATCCGCATTGGCATGCTGGAGGATTCATCGCTCGTGGCGCGGCGGCTGGCGAGTTGCGCGCATGCCATCTATGGCGCGCCGTCGTACTTTCGCCAGCGCGGCATCCCGCAAACGCCGGACGATCTGCGTGAGCACAACTGCCTCGTCTACGCCAATTACGACGGGCCGTACGACTGGGTGTTGGCCGACCCAACCGGCCAGCGCCACATTGCGCACGTGAGCGGCTCCATGCTGGCCAACAACAGCCTCGTGCTGCGCGAAGCGGCGCGCTCGGGGTTGGGGATATCGCTGGGGCCTGCGTATCTGGTGCGCGAGGATATTGCGGCTGGGCGTCTACAGGCGGTGCTGACCAACTACACCGCGCGCGAGGTGCCGCTGCATGCTGTGTTCACGCAGCGCGTGCATCTGCTGCCAAAGGTGCGTGCGTTTGTTGACTTCCTGGGCGAGCACCTGACACGTACCGGCGTGATGGGGCCACTGCCAACACTGACTGCCTAGGCCTGCTCGCGGCATTTCTCCAGCACGTCGAGCAACGCCTGGCCGTAGCGGTCCAGCTTGGCCATGCCGATGCCCGGCAACTCCCCCAGCGCCTCGCGCGAGTCCGGATCGGTCTCGGCAATGCGGGCGAGCGTGCTGTCGTGGAAGATCACGTACGCCGGCACGCTGTGTTCGCGTGCCATCTGGGCGCGCCAGGCACGCAGCGCCTGCCAGCGCGCCTGCGCGTCGTCGGAGAGATCGGCGGCCGGATCGGCGCGGCGCTCCTTCTTGGCCGACGATGACGATGCGCCACGCACCTTCTCCGCCTGACGCCGCAGGATCACGGACTGCTGCCCCTTGAGCACGGGGCGCGCCGCATCGGTCAGGATCAGTGCGCCGTGACCGCCGTGGTCGACGGCAAACAAACCCTGCGCGACCAACTGGCGGAAAACGCTGCGCCACGCCGGCTCCGACAGCTCGCTGCCGATGCCGAAGGTGGACAGTGTTTCGTGGTGCCACTGCTTGATGCGCTCGGTGGCGTTGCCACGCAGGATATCGATGAGCTGGCCTGCACCAAAGCTCACGCGACTGGCCTGCTGCACGCGGTAGGCGCAGGACAGCGCCATCTGCGCCTCGCGCGTGGCATCCCAGGTTTGCGGCGGCGTCAGACACGTATCGCAGTTGCCGCACGGCTGGCTGCTCTCGCCAAAGTAGGCGAGCAGCGCCACGCGGCGGCACGTGGCGGCTTCGCACAGACCAAGCAGCGCGTCGAGCTTGGCGGTGGAGACGCGTTTGTGCACGTCGTCCGCCTCGGACTCGTCGATCATGCGCCGCTGCTGCACCACGTCGGCCAGGCCGTAGGCCATCCACGCATTGGCAGGCATGCCGTCGCGGCCGGCACGGCCGGTTTCCTGGTAGTAGCCCTCCAGGCTCTTGGGCAAATCCAGATGCGCGACAAAGCGCACGTCCGGTTTGTCGATCCCCATGCCGAAGGCGATGGTCGCCACCATCACAACACCCTCCTCCTTGCGGAAGATGGCCTGATGGCGGGCGCGCACGTCGGCGTCCATCCCGGCGTGATATGGCAGCGCGCGCAGGCCCTGCTCGGCCAGCCACTGCGCGGTTTCTTCCACTTTCTTGCGCGATAGGCAGTAGACGATGCCTGCATCGCTGGTATCGCCATCCATGTGCTCGGCGCGGATGAAGCGCAGCAGTTGCTGTCGCGCGCTGTCCTTCTCGACGATGGTGTAGCGGATGTTCGGGCGGTCGAAGCTGGAGAGGAAGACGCGTGCGTCGGTGAGCGCCAGCCGCTCGACAATTTCGTCGCGCGTAACGGCATCCGCCGTGGCGGTAAGCGCAATGCGTGGCACGTGCGGAAAGCGCTCGTGCAGCACGGAGAGCTGGATGTACTCGGGCCGGAAATCGTGCCCCCACTGCGACACGCAGTGCGCCTCGTCGATGGCGAACAGGCCGATGCGGGAGCGCTCCAGCAGATCGAGAAAACGCGGCGTCATCAACCGCTCGGGCGCGACGTAGACGAGGTCGAGCCGCCCCGCCGCCAGATCGCGCTCGACCTGCGCGGCCTCGGCGCCGGTGAGCGCGGAGTTGAGGTACGCGGCGCGCACGCCGGCCTCTTCCAGCGCGGCCACCTGGTCCTGCATCAGCGCGATCAGCGGCGAGACGACAATGCCCGCGCCCTGCCCGCGCCGATGCCGCACAAGCGCCGGGATCTGGTAGCAGAGGGATTTGCCGCCGCCGGTGGGCATCAGCACCAGGCAATCGCCGCCGTCGGCCACGTGGGTGACGATCTCTGCCTGCGGGCCGCGGAAGGCGCTGTAGCCGAATACATCGTGCAGCACGGCGTGCGTGGCGGCAGCGGTGTCTTCGGGTAGCGCCTGCAGCGCGTGGTCTATGGCGGGAGAGTCGTACATCGGGGCGGCGGAGTGCACGTGGTGTCACGCGCGGGCTGGGCGAAACCGCTATTGTGACAAACCCCGCCGCCGCGGTGGTCAATCAGGGCAATCGGATTGTCCGCAGATGGGGCCGTCAGGCCTTGCGGGCAACAATGCGATGGATCGTCCGGCCGGAAGATTGGCTGACAGCGGCCTCGTCGAAAACGAGCGTGGTGCCGGCCAGCGCCTCGCGTACGGGCGCCGCATCGAATGCGGTGAACAACCGGCCACGGCCATCGCGCTGATCGGCGTCGGGCGTCACACGCCAGCTCAGGTACAGCGTACCGCCCGGCCGCAGCAAGGACACCAGCCGCTGCACCGCTGCACTGATTTGCTCGGGTGGCAGGTGCATGATGACGGTCTCGCAGACGACGTTGTCGAAGGCGCCCTCGGCAATGCCCACCAGCTCGGGCAACTGCGACCGCCGGAACGCCAGCCCCGGATACTGCGAGCGCGCCGCCTCCAGCAGCCCGGCCGAGGCGTCATAGCCGACTGCCGGATAGCCGTTGGCGTTGAGCCAGGCCACCTCGCGCCCGGCCCCGCAGCCGATGTCGGCCGTGGCCCCGCCTGCCTTGAACTCGCGCCGGAACAACGCGTACATGTCTTCCGGCGCCGGTTGCTCGCGCCACTCCTGCGCAAAGGTTTCGGCGAGGGTGTCGTAGGCGGCGACGGTCTGCGTGTCCATGGCGGCTCCAGATTGGGCGCGGGTGGCGCGGGTTACTTCATCGTGAAACTGCGCACCAGTGTCAGCTCACCCGCCTTGCGCATCGGCACGACAAAGGTCTGCTGGCGCTCGGACGGCGTGTTCTCGTCGGTGATGACGGTGACGGTGGCCGTGGTGATGACGCTGTTGTCGCTACCGCTGCCGTAGTAGTTCACGTAGACGAGGTACGTGCCGGGCGGGGGCGACGGGTTCGAATAGATCTCGGGGCCGTAACCGGTGGTGACGTCCACGTCGAGCGCGCCGCCGTTCTCGACCACGCGGTTGCCGTACCAGGCGTGCTGGCCGTCGGGCGAGACGACGTGGAGATCGAGGTCGGTGCCGTCGGTGTCCCACGACAGGACCACGCGCAGGCGCGGGCGGGATTTACCAGTGTAGCTGTCGTAGAACTGCACGCGCTTGGCGTCGCCGCGCGCGCTGCGCACTTCGACGCTGTTGCTGCCGGCGCCGAATGCGTACGGGCGCGAGAACGTGCCGTCGGCCTCGATGCGCTGCGGCATCGCCACGCCATTGACGACCAGCGTGCCGACCGACGAGCCATCTGCGCCACGGCGGCGGCGCGGTTTGTTCTCGTCCGTGGGTGCAGCAGCCTTGGGCTGGTTGCGGATGCGCCCGGCGATCATCGAGGCGGCGCCCTGCCCTTGCGGTGTCGAGACCGACACCGCCGGGTAGTGCACGTCCTGCGTGTAGCGCGAATCGTCGCCGGCTGAGTTGCGCCAGCCGCCCTGCGGCGCGGTGATCTCGATATTGCCGGTATCGGTTTGCGCAAATGCAGCACCCGAGCCCCCGAGCGTGGCGAGTACGACGGCGAATGCGAGGCGGAATGTGGAAGGCATCATGAGCATCAGAAGCGGATCGATTTCATCAACGCCAGCTCGCCGATCTTGCGCAGCGGCACCGTGACGAACTCGCGCCGCTCGTTGGGCGTGTTCTCGTTATAGATCAGCGTCAGTTGCGCGGTGATGAGATCGCGGTCGTGCGCCTTTTCGTCAAAGTTGTAGCCGCCGGCGTTGAAGTTGCCCCAGTAGTTCACGTAGAACAACCAGACGCCGGGGCGCGGCGCGGCGGTGGAAAAGATCTCGGGGCCGGCGCCATCAACGCTGTCCACGTCGAGCCCGCCACCGTCGGACAGCAGCGGCTCGGCCCAGAACGCGTGATCGCCGATCGGCGAGATGACGTGCATGTCAACCTCGGCGCGCGGGTCGTCCCAGGTGAGAATGGCGCGCAGCTTGGCCGACGTCTTGGTGGTATCGGCCTCATAGAACTGCAAGCGCTGGCGCGACTGGCCATCGGGGCTGACGATCTCCACGCTGTTCGAGCCCGGACCGAATGCCCACGGGCGCGCGAAGCGGCCTTCGCTGTCGCCATAGAGTGGCATGGCGTTGCCGTTGACGATCAGCACCGGCGGACGGCGTTGCTTGCCCGCCGCGCGAATGCGTCCGGCGATGAGCGTGCGGTATTTCTGCGCACCACGGTCCACGGGGGGCTTGGGGTACGCAGCGGTGTAGCGCTCCAGTTCGTTGGTCAGCTTGCTATTGCGCCAGCCGCCGATCGGCCCGTCCAGATCGGCCAACGGCTCGGCTGCAGCCGAGGCGCCAAGCAGCAAGGCCGCGGCGCCAATGGCCACCCGCGTTGTCCATGCCTTCGTGTTCACAGCAAGCCCTCCCCTCGAATCAGGCGGCGCGCTGTCGCCTCGACAAACTGTTCGTCCTGCCCGAGCGGATGGTGCGCAAAGGCCAGGTGCAGGTATTCGTGTGCCAGCGCGATGCGGTCTTCCTCGGTGGCAAGGCGATGGATGTAGAGCCGGTTCCGGCGCGCATCGGCGTACGGGCGACCTTCGTTCACCACACACACGGCGGGCAGCGGCGGTGTCTCATAGCCGGGTTCAACGCCCAGACGCGCTGACCAGCGCGGCGACTGCGCCTGCAGCCACTGCTGCGCGCCCGCCACTGGCGAGCAATCGCCCGCGACCGGGCTCTGGAACGAGGTCAGCGTGGCCTGCGGCCACCACCGCGCGAGGATGCCGTCAAACCCCTGGCCACGCTGCGCGGCAGCGCGCGCGGCGGTCCAGCCCATCTGACCGCGTGCGCTGATCGTGCCGTGGTACTGCACAGACTGGCCGACCAGCACCAGCGCATCGGTAAATTCCGCCGCATTGCGGGCAGCAGCTGCGGGCGGGCGCGGCAGCACGCGCTGCGTGCGCGAGCTGTCGGCGATGCGGTAGCAGCCCTTGTCCCGCGAGGCGTGCTGCACGAGGTAGCTGCGCGCTGCGACGGCCAAAGCGCGAGCGGCCTGCGGCTCGGCCAGGTCGCCCTCGCGCTCCACGACGCGCGCCACATAGTCGTTCATGCCGAGTCGGCCGGAGATGACGGGCGCGTTGTTCTCGCGCGCGAGCGCCAACTCGCCGCGGCTCTCGATCGGCAGCGTATTGCCGTTGACGAAGCGCACCGTGTAGCGGCCTTCCAGACGGCCGGGGGCGACCGGCTTGCCATCGGCGTCGCGCACCTCGCGCACGGGGTAGTGCGCAAAGAAATCAACGGCCACGCAGGCATCGTCATCGGGCACGGGTGTCTGCTCGATCAGCGGGGTGAGGCGCGGTGCGGCAGCCGACAGCACCTGGTTGCTGGAGCCCACGCCGCCCAACCACACGGGCGTGCCATCGGCCAGCCAGCCCGCCGCACCACCGATCGACGCCCCGGGGCGTTGAGGGTCAGGCATCGTCCACGTCTTGGCGCGCAGCAAACCACCGAAGTACGACACGGTGCCCTCACCACGCCCGATGGTCAGCACAGAGACGAGCGTTTGCGCCGCCGTCTCACGCCCATCGGCGGGAACGCTGTGCAGCGCAGTCAGCAAGTCGGTGACGGGCACGCGGCGCGTGGGCTGCATGGCACGCAGGTCACGCAACCACGTGGGGGCATTGGCTTGCTGCCAGAACCGGCGCCAGTCGGCGCCATCGAGGCCCAGGCGCGCGGGTTCGAAATAGCGGCCGCACGACTGGATGAGCGCGCGCTCACGGTCGATGCTCTGGCCAGCCGTGCAGCAGTAGACCTCTTCGGCATCGTTGCCGTGGCACGTGTAGTCGGGCGTGTTGATGCGGCGCGAGACGAGGTAGCTGTAGACAAGGAGCTTCCAGACGCTGCCGAGCGGCGTTTCCGCATCGCGCGGCAACGCGGTGGCGTGCGGCATGCCGGCAGCTGGATCGGCGCTGAATTGCCAGAGCTTGGCTTCATCGCCTTGCAAGGCGGCATAGCGCAACGGCTCCGACGCGGGTGCAGCGGTCGCGTGGCCAGCGGACGCAAGTGCGCCGCCGGCCCAGATCAGGCCGGTCAGCACACTGCGCGCAAGCAGGCCGGAGCGCATCGCCGCGTCACTCCACCTTGTACGGATAGCTGGCCGTCTTGCCGTCGCCCTGCAGCGCCTTGGCTTCCGGCTGATACATGCGGAAGTAGCGCGCCGGCGGCAGCGCAAAACTGCCCGGCAGCGAGAAGCGCACCAGCTGGCGCAGCACGGTCGGACGTTCCAGCGCGGGCACCGGCTGGTTGTACGACAGCTGACCCATTTCGTAGGCCGCCTTGCGCTCGAACGGCTGCGGGCCGTTGCCTTCGTTCGGCTCGCCCTTCAGGCCGTCGATCTGGATGCCCCAGGTTGTGGCTTCCACCTCGGCGCCCGGCGGCAGCGGCACTTCGACCAGGCCGTAGCGGTACGTACCTTGGCGCGGCGTCAGCACCACCTCGTCGACATACAGCGCGTTGCTGTCGAGCGTGTCGCCCGGCTTGACCGGCTTGGCCTTGAAGGCGATACCGCTGCTGTTGGTATCCGTCGCCGGCTGCTTGGGCGCCTTCGGGTCGGCCTTGGCCGGCGTGGAATCGATCGGCTCCAGGCGGTACAGCTTGCGCTCCACCGTAATCGGCAGCTTGGAGACTTCCGGCGCACGGCTGCGATACGACACGATGGCCGATTGCGTGGTCACGTCGGACGGTGCGGTCGTCAGGTCCAGCGCGGCGGGCACCTGGGCACCCGTCCAACGCCATGTCGGCACCCCCACCGGCGAACGCGTCGCTTGCCAGCCACCGGCCGACACTGCCGGCTGGATCGCAGCCACGCTCGCACCTTGCAGACCACCCAGGCTCTTCTGCAGCCAGACCAGTGCGATGGCGCGATCCATCGTCGGCATGGCGGCACTGGCGCGCGCCAGCAGCGGTGCCGGGTCGGCAGCCGATCGGCCACCGCCCATCAGCAGCAGACTCTGCACCAGCGGCGAGTTGTCTGCTGCCAGCGCATTGCGGGCGGCGATGTCTGCCGAGACCAGCGCTTCCGGCACCGGCTGACCAACCTGGCGCATCAGTTGCGCCGTCAGTACCGTCGCCACCTGGCGGCCGCGCGTGGAATCCGGCGCCACGAAGATCAGGCTGTCGCCCGCTGCGGGCTCGGCGTCGGCCGGCGCCTTGGCGTTGCGTGCAAGTTCATTGGCCACGCCCGAGAGCTGCGTTGCCACCGGCAAGCCCATCTCGTTGGCAAACCACAGCGCCAGCGCACGGTGCAGCAGCGGCTCGTTCTGGCTGGTGCGCTTGTAGGCTTCGAGCACCTGCTTCCAGTTGTCCGCCGGCAGGCTGATGCCGACCGATCGGCTGGCAAGCCAATCCGCGTAGTAGGCGTACGACGTGATCAGCGCGCTGCTGGTGCTCTGTTCGCCCCACCAGCCGAAGGTGCCGTTGGTACCGGCCAGCAGTGCCAGACGCTGACGCTGCGTGCGCAGCAGCGCATCGACGCCTTGCGTGCCCGCCGGGCCGCCATCGCCCAGGCGCGTGCCTGTGGCGGCCAGGCTCTGCTGGGCAAGTGCCAGCGGGATCAGGCGGCTGGCAGTCTGCTCGGCGCAACCGTACGGATACTCGATCAGGTCATCGGCCACGCGGGCGAACTGGCTGGCCGTGTTGCCGACCACGCGCAGGCGCACGTCGCGCGCATCGGCAGGCAGGCCCAGCGGCAGGCGCGTGCCTTGCAGCTGCGTGAGCGGGACGATGCTTTCGCGGTCCGCCAACCAACCGGTGGCATCCAGCTTGAGCGTGGTCTGCAGACGATCCGACACCGCATCGCCCTGCTTGAGCTCGGCATTGATGACGCCTGCCTGCAACGCCGTGACGGGCGCGCGCAGATAGTTGGCACCGCGCTTGAGCGTCACGCGCTGATTGATGTTCAGGCCAGCACCCGAGACGATCCAGTCGGCGGTGATGTCCTTGTCGGTCTGGTTGAAGGCGACCATGTCCAGGCGTGGCTTGTCGCTCTCGCGGAAGCGCTGCGGGCCGGTCCACTTGAGGTACAGCGGCTTGTCGGAGCGGATGCTCGCGGTGCGCTGGCCGACGATGCCGTCCGAGGCGCCGGTGGTCGACACGGCGCGCACGGTGATGCGCCAGCGTGCCAGCGAGTCCGGCATCTTGAAGGTCATACGCGCGCGGCCATCCGCATCGGTCTGCAGGTTGGCAACCCACGCGGCGGTGTCCTGCTCGTCACGGCGCGGGCGCTCCAGCACCTTCACGCCGCGCTCGTTGTGGCGACCGTACGTGCCCCCTGACTTGCCCGGCAGCGATGCCAGCGCCAGGTCGTAGCTGATGAAGCTCTGGCTCGACGTCGTGCGCACGCTGTTGCGGCGCGGGTGGTAGAAGAAATCAACGATGCTGGGGGCCACTTCCGGTTGCAGCACATAGATCATCTCGTCGACCACGGACACGGTCAGGTTGGCCTGCACCGGCTTGCCCGCCAGCGCGCTGGTCAGGTCCAGCGTGACGGTCTCGCCCGGGGCGTAGACGGCCTTGTCGGCGTGTACGGTCAGGTCCAGCGTCGGCTGCGTAACGACGATGCCAGCGTTCTGGAACACCATGTCGCCGTCGCGTACGTACAGCACCGAGAACGTCATGTTCGGTGCGAAGTCGGGGCCGATCTTGATGCGGGCGCGGTACTGCGTGGGCGTGACCTTTTTCAGGCTGAGCCAGTCACCAGGGCTGGAGAGCAGCCCGTGGCGCTCAACCTTGTCACGCTCCAGCGTGAGCAGCGCGTCATCCACCGGCAGCGGGAAGGTGATGAGTGCCTCAGCCGTGTCGCCGATCTGGTAGCGATCGCGGTCGAACACCATTTCGATGTTGCCGGGCACGGTCTGCACGCCGTCGCCGGCCACCCAGTGGCTGGCAGCGGCGAGCAGGTTGCCAGCAGCATCACGCACCGACAGCGTGTACGAACCGGGTTGGTCGAACTTGACCGGGAAGGTCGCATTGCCTTTGGCATCCGGGGACAACGTGCCTTCAGTGCGAGCGCGCGTTTCCAAACGCACGAGATCCCACTTGGCGGGCGGAGCGCTGGCACCGATCCCGCCGCTGGCACCACCCACGACGGGCATCGGCGTCAGGTTGAACGACACGTCCTGCCCCGGCGTCGTGAAATTCGACGTGGTCGACAGCTTGTACGGCGTGGCTCCACGCGCGATCAGCAGTTCGCGCGTGACCTTCACGCGGTAAGCTGCGCCGTCGTTGGCAAACACCGTCACCACGTAGCGGCTCGGTTCCTTGGCGGCGGGCAGCTCCAGCTTGGCATTGCCATCGCCGTCGGTAGTCAGCTCCTGCTGCTCCAGCTTGACGGGGAAGAGGCCCGCGTAACGCAACTCGCCCTCCACCATCGTCACCTGTTGCGCACGCAGGCTGACCGACACCTTGCCGTTCTTGACCGGCTTACCGTCCGGATAGCGCAGGCTGATCTTGCCCTTGACCGCCTCACCCGTGCCGTAGCTGGTCTTGTCCAGCGACAGGTTCACGTCAAAGTGCGGCTTGATGTATTCGGCCACGCGGAAGGCGCCACCGTACGTGCCGCCGTTGTAATCGAAGCGCAGCGAGTAGCCGCCGGCCGGGGCGTTGGACGGCAGCGTAAAGCGCGCGTCGGCACCGGTCTCCCCAGCCAGGCGCGTGGTGGACGTTGCCACCGGTGCGCCGTTCGGGTCGAGCACCTGCAGCTTGATGTCGCCGGCGGCAGGCACGGTCGATTCGGTTGCGTTCTTGAAGCTGCGGCCGATGAACTTGACGCGCACTTCATCGCCCGGACGGTACAGCGGACGATCCGTAAAGGCGTACAGCTTGGTGTTGTAGATCTCGCTGTCGTAATAGAAATTCTCGGAGATGAACACGCCGCCCGCGCGGTCGCTGCCGATCACGTAGCTGCGCTCGGGCGAGACGTGGCGCAGGTCGGCCGTGCCATCGCCATCAGTGGTGCCGGAGGCGAGCACGCCCACGCCGTCGGTCCAGCTGACGGACGAACCGCTCACCGGCTTGCCGCTCTTGCGCTCGGCCGTCCATACCATCATCCCTTGCGAGGTGCCCTTGGTGACGGCCACGGTGTCCGACACGAACAGCAGCGTGTGTGCACGGTACGCACCGATCACCGCTTCCACGATGTACAAACCCGCCGGCAGCTTGCCGACCGGAATCATCACGTTGCCGACGTTCTGCGGCATCCACTCGCTGCTGCTGCCTTCGAGCTTCACGTCCTTGGGCGGCGCGATCGGCTTGGCATCCCAGATTGGGTAGCGGAAACGGCCGAGCAGTTCATAGCCCTTGAGCGGCGCGTACTGCGGGTTGTTGGAGAAACGCGTGGGCGCAGTCATCTGGTCGCCCATGCTGAACTGCGGCGCGGTCTCCACGGCCTTGCTGCGCGTGGCGAACGAGAGCACGCGCTGCCAGGTGCGGCGGGCCTGGCGCGTCCAGTTGTCCCACAAGTACGCCAGCGTATTGGCCAGGCCTTCGCCCGTGTAGTTGGCCTTCACGTCGATGCGGTGCAGGTTCTTCTGCGCCTTCAGGAATTCGAGCGGCTGCGGCACACGGTAGACGAGGATGTCGGCACCGCCGTAGCGGGAGAGTTCGTCCTTGTACTCACGGCCCGGCGCTTCCAGGCGCACCATCGCTTCCTGGTCAGTGCCGTAACTCGCGTCCGACAGCAGGAAGAACGGCTGGCCCTTGAATTGCTCATAGCCGCTGGCGGGCGCGTCTGCGAAGGTGGGGTTCGGCTTTTCCGGTGCGTCGGCCGCATGCGCTGCTGGCACCGAAGCGACCAACGCGAGCGCCGTCAGGCAGACGGCAGCGACCAGATTGAACGAATGCCAACGGTTGCGCATGAGTTTTTCTACCGTGTCAAAAAGGCCAGACGAAACACGCCGATGAAGTTGGGATTGCCGCCCTGCGGCTGCCAGCGCGAGTCTTTCCATTGCATCAATTCAGAGACCGGAACCGCACGCAAGCCGTTGTCGGTGCGGGTGACGGTGCCGGTGTGGTAAGCGATGTAGCGATCCATCCAGATCATCAGATGCTGGTCGTCGCCTTGATCGAAGAAGAGCAGATCGCCGGGGAGCGCTTGATTCACGTCCTTGGCGATGAAACGGCTGTTCTGCTGGATCAGCCCGAGCGCGGAGACATACGCGCCGGTGCTGCCGTCAATGCGTGCCCAACGCTGCGTGAGCGTGCGCTGGGCGGGCGTGAGGTTCAGCTCGGGCGGCAGTTGCCGTGCGGATTCCGCATCGCGCATGCCGTTGGCACGCAGCCAGCGGGCGTCGTGCGGGCGCAATGCCTCGCCGGCGGCAAAACGCACGAGGCCAGCGCAGTCGCGGTGCGTCCAGCGCGGCGTCGGGCCCTGGCGGAGCTGCTCGTTGACGATGCGCACGAACCACGCGCGAAACACGCTCGATTGATCGGGCGTCAGCGCATCGGGGTCGGCCGGTGCGGCATCGGCCCAACCCGACAGCGCGTGCGCTGCCGGAGTGAGCAAGCAGCCGCCGGCCACCGCCAACCAGCGGCGGCGGTTCAGCACGGCGGCCGAAGCGCGCGATGTCATTGCGTACTGGCGTTGTCTGCAGGAACGGGAGCGGCTGCCTCAGTGGCTGGCGCCTCTGCAGGCGCAGCGGATGCAGCCGGCGCGGCGGGCGCGTCAGCCGTATCGGCCGGCGCAGGCGACCCATCGCCACCGGCGGGCAGACCGCGGCCGCTCGACAGCCACGTCACCGGCACCCAGCCACGCGACGATGGCACCCCGCCATCGAGTGCCAGCGACACCGGCGCATAGCGCGACAGCGCCTTGAGCTTCGGGAACAAGTGCGTTTGCGCGGCGTTCAGGAACACAGCTTCCTGGTCGGCGGGCAGCGCGGCACCCGCTTCGCGGCGGACGAGCGGCGCAAGCGATGCGGGCGTCATCGTCAGGACAATGCGTTCGGTCTTGTCGCGCGGCAGACTGTCAGCCACCGCCGGGAAGCGCTTGGCGAGCACGGCGAGTGCATCGTCGACGAGGCGCGCATCGGGCGAGAACACCACCACATCGCCCGCAATGGCCAGTGTGACCGGGAAGTAGCGCTCCCACGACAACTGCGCGCCAAACGGTGCCTCGGCCGACTTTGCGGTGCCGTAGCGCGCGCTCACCGGGCGCTGCCACAGCGTGGCGTTGGCGGGGCCCGGGCGCGTCGTCACCGGCAGGCGCTTGTAGGGGCCGGACTTGTCGTCCGCCTGCGCCTTGGCTTCGTACGCGCCGATGATCTGGCCGAACAGCGCCGCCAGCGCCGGCTTGACCGCCTCGGCCTGCGAGGCCGACGACAGCTTCGCCACGAACAGCGGCGCCACCAATGACGACTTGCCATACCAGCACGCGGCCGCCGGGCCGGCAAAGGCATCGCCGACATGCGTGGCGGCTTCGCTGATGTCCTTGGCGTCGCCTGCCACGTTACGCAGCAAGGTGCCGGCGGCCTTCCAGTCGACAGGCAGCGTGGCACATGCGGCCGGGTCCGCCGGGAGCGCACGCCACAGGCCGGCGTTATCCCACTTGCCGGTGAGGTGCCCCGGGTCGATGAGCGCGGCGCTCTGCCAGCCGGTGCCCGACGTCCCCGCAGCAAAGTCGAAGCGCAACGCCTCAATGCCAGGGAAGTACTGCTGATAACCGAACGAGAGGTAGTTGGCGCTCACCACAACGTGGTGGCCCGTCGGCTCCTGTGCGGGCAGCGCGTACGCCGTGCCCTGCACGTTGCGCTTGCCAGCGTCGTCCGACAGCAACGCGGCCAGCGCGCTTGCCTGCTTGGAGATCGGCTTGCCGTCCTTGTCCAGCAGGATGCCCGGCTCGGACAGTGCGATCAGCCGGTCGCCCTTGCTGGCGATCAGGATCGAGCGCGTAGCCGACAGCCGCAACGCATAGACCGGTGCACCGGAATCGCCCAGCGCATCGGCCACCTTGGTGAGCTGCGTATCGCTGGTGGCCACGGTGGCGACGGCTTCCAGCGCCTTGGCCAGGCCGTTGCGCTGCATCGAGAGCACCCAGTAGCGCAGCTTGTCGTCCGGGCCGCGCCACAGCATCACGCGGGCGGGCTCGTCAAACACATGCTTGAGCACCGTCTCGGCCAGGTCGAGCTTCTGCTCGTAGGCAAGGCGGCGCAGCGCACCGGCCACCGAGAGGCGATCCTCGTTGCCCTCGTAGTAAGCGACGAAATCTTCGGTCAGCACATCGCGCAGCAGCGGCACGCGCAGCACGTCGCGCGGCAGTTGCGACAGGCTCTGGCTGTCGATCAGGGCATCGGGGTAAGTCAGGTCGAGCTGGACCTGGCGGGCGTGCAGCGCGCGTGCGCGGCTAAAGGGGTGCCAGACCATCTGCACCACCGCCGCGCCGGCAACGACCAGGGCGACCGCGCCAACGGCGATCTGCTTGCGTGTGAGCTTCATGGAGGAATCTGCGGCAAGACTGGAGAGGGCCGGCGGCTTGTAAAAAGTGCCGGTCTGTAACCGCGAGATCATAGCCGTTGCGATGTTAAGACAGGTTAACGTTTCGAGAAAATCGGAACCGTCCCATGACAGTGTTGCCGTGCGTCTGCACGCGGCGAGCAGGCAAAAAAAAGCCCGGCACCCCACGAGGGGGCCGGGCTTTTGATGCGAAGGACGCTGCCTAACGTCAGGCGGCGCCGCCTTCCTCTTGCTGGACGACAGGCGTCTCGAAGATCGAAGCGGCTTCTTCTTCGGCAATCGCTGCGGCGCGGTCGCGGTCGGCGGCTTCCTTGGCCTTGCGGGCACGGTGGTAAGCCAGACCGGTACCGGCCGGGATCAGACGGCCGACGATGACGTTTTCCTTCAGACCACGCAGGTCGTCGACCTTGCCCATGATGGCGGCTTCGGTCAGCACGCGCGTGGTTTCCTGGAACGACGCCGCCGAGATGAAGCTGTCGGTCGACAACGATGCCTTGGTAATACCCAGCAGCAGGTTCTCGTAAGTCGCCGGACGCTTGCCCAGCGCGATCACCTTGTCGTTCTCGTCGAGCAGGTCCGAACGCTCCACCTGTTCACCCGGGATGAAGCGGGTGTCGCCCACATCGGCGATCTGCACGCGGCGCAGCATCTGACGAACAATCACTTCGATGTGCTTGTCGTTGATCTTCACGCCCTGCAGACGGTACACGTCCTGCACTTCGTCGACGATGTACGTTGCCAGCTCTTCCACGCCCTTCAGACGCAGGATGTCGTGCGGGTCGGCCGGGCCTTCGACGATCATTTCGCCCTTGTTGACCACCTGGCCGTCGTGCACCAGCACCTGCTTTTCCTTGGCGATCAGGAACTCGTGGGCATTGCCGTCAAGGTCCGTAATCACCAGGCGCTGCTTGCCCTTGGTGTCCTTACCGAACGAAGTCGTACCGGTGACTTCTGCCAGCACGGCAGCGTCCTTCGGCGAACGGGCTTCGAACAGTTCGGCCACACGCGGCAGACCACCGGTAATGTCACGCGTCTTCTGCGATTCGGTCGGGATACGTGCCAGCACTTCACCCACGTGCACTTGCTGACCGTCCTTCACGGTAATCAGCGCGCCCACCTGGAAGCCGATGGTCACGGAGTGATCCGTGCCCGGGATCTTCACTTCGGCGCCCGACGAGTCGAGCAGCTTCACCTGCGGACGGATGCCCTTCGATGCAGCGGTGCGGCGCTTCGCGTCGATCACCACCAGCGTCGACAGACCGGTCACTTCGTCCATCTGCTTGGCAACGGTCACGCCTTCTTCGACGTTCTCGAACTTGATGGTGCCCGAGTACTCCGAGATGATCGGACGCGTCAGCGGATCCCACGTGGCGAGCTGCGTGCCGGCCTTGATGGACTGGCCATCCTGCACCAGCAGCGTCGCGCCGTACGTGATCTTGTGGCGCTCACGCTCGCGGCCGTGGTCGTCGGTGATCAGCGCTTCGCCCGAACGCGAGATGACGATCTGCTCGCCCTTCGCGTTGGTGACGTAACGCATCGTCGCCGTGAAACGCACGATACCGGTTGCCTTCGCTTCCACGCTCGATGCCACTGCCGCACGCGATGCCGCACCACCGATGTGGAACGTGCGCATCGTCAGCTGCGTGCCCGGCTCACCGATCGACTGCGCAGCGATCACACCCACTGCTTCACCCGAGTTCACCAGCACACCGCGGCCGAGGTCGCGGCCGTAGCACTTGGCGCACAGGCCGTAGCGCGTGTCGCAGGTCAGCGGCGTGCGGACCTTGACTTCGTCCACGCCGATCGAATCGATCAGCTCAACGAGGTCTTCGTCCAGCAGCGTGCCGGATTCGATCGCGGTTTCCTGCGTTTCCGGGTTCACCACATCGCCAATGACCACGCGGCCCAGGATACGGTCGCGCAGAGCTTCGATCACTTCACCGCCTTCCACCAGCGCCTTCATCTGCACGCCGTTGGTGGTGCCGCAATCGTCTTCCACCACGACCAGATCCTGCGTCACGTCGACCAGACGGCGGGTCAGGTAACCAGAGTTTGCGGTCTTCAGTGCCGTATCAGCCAGACCCTTACGTGCACCGTGGGTCGAGATGAAGTACTGCAGAACGTTCAGGCCTTCGCGGAAGTTTGCGGTAATCGGCGTCTCAATAATCGAGCCGTCCGGCTTGGCCATCAGGCCACGCATACCTGCCAGCTGACGGATCTGCGCGGCAGAACCCCGTGCGCCCGAGTCGGCCATCATGTAGATGGAGTTGAACGACTCTTGCTTGACGGTCTTGCCGTGGCGATCGACCACGTCTTCGGTCTGGAGCTGCTCCATCATCGCCTTGCCCACCTGGTCACCAGCGGCGCCCCAGATGTCCACGACGTTGTTGTACCGCTCCTGGTCCGTCACCAGACCCGACATGTACTGCTTGTCGTATTCCTTCACCTTGGCAGCTGCCTCGGAGATGATCTTCTCCTTGGCCGGCGGCACCAGCATGTCGTCGATGGCGATCGAGATACCAGCGCGCGTTGCCAGGCGGAAGCCCGACTGCAGCAGCTTGTCGGCGAAGATCACCGTTTCGCGCAGACCGCACTTGCGGAATGCCGTGTTGATCAGGCGCGAGATTTCCTTCTTCTTCAGCGGCTTGTTCAGCACCGAGAACGGCAGACCCTTCGGCAGGATCTCCGACAGGATCGCGCGGCCGACCGTGGTGGCCTGCAGCGTGATCTTCGGTGCGAAGCGGGCGTCGCCGTCGGCTTCCGGGTTCACCAGGTCGTACTCGGTAATCCGCACGTTCACGCGCGAAGCCAGTTCGACTTCCTTGTTCTCGTACGCGCGGATCACTTCCGAGATGTCGGCGAACGTCATGCCTTCACCGCGGCCGTTGATCTTGTCGCGGGTCGTGTAGTACAGACCCAGCACCACGTCTTGCGACGGCACGATCGACGGATCGCCGTTGGCCGGGAACAGCACGTTGTTCGACGCCAGCATCAGCGTGCGCGCTTCCATCTGCGCTTCGAGCGACAGCGGAACGTGAACAGCCATCTGGTCACCGTCGAAGTCGGCGTTGAACGCCGCGCAAACCAGCGGGTGCAGCTGGATGGCCTTGCCTTCGATCAGCACCGGCTCAAACGCCTGAATACCCAGACGGTGCAGCGTCGGTGCGCGGTTCAGCATCACCGGGTGTTCGCGGATGACATCTTCCAGGATGTCCCACACCACCGGCGTCTGGCTTTCCACTTCCTTCTTCGCCGCCTTGATGGTGGTGGCGATGCCCATCGTTTCCAGCTTGTGGAAGATGAAAGGCTTGAAGAGTTCGAGCGCCATCAGCTTGGGCAGGCCGCACTGGTGCAGCTTGAGCGTCGGGCCCACCACGATGACCGAACGGCCCGAGTAGTCCACGCGCTTGCCCAACAGGTTCTGACGGAAACGGCCGCCCTTACCCTTGATCATTTCTGCCAGCGACTTCAGCGGACGCTTGTTGGCGCCAGTCATCGCCTTGCCGCGACGGCCGTTGTCCAGCAGCGAATCCACGGCTTCCTGCAGCATGCGCTTTTCGTTGCGCACGATGATCTCCGGCGCCTTCAGCTCGAGCAGACGCTTCAGACGGTTGTTCCGGTTGATCACGCGGCGATACAGGTCGTTCAGGTCCGACGTGGCGAAACGGCCACCGTCCAGCGGCACCAGCGGACGCAGTTCGGGCGGCAGCACCGGCAGCACTTCGAGGATCATCCAGTCCGGCTTGATGCCCGAACGTTGGAAGGCCTCGAGCACCTTCAGGCGCTTGGCAAACTTCTTGATCTTGGCTTCCGAACCCGTGGCTTGCAGTTCGGCGCGGATCGTCTCGATCTGCTTCTCGATGTCGATGCCACGCAGCAGCTCACGAATGCCCTCGGCGCCCATCATGGCGACGAATTCGCCTTCGCCGTACTCGTCGCACTTGGCCAGGTAGTCGTCTTCCGACATGATCTGGCTCTTCTTGAGCGCGGTCATGCCCGGCTCAACCACGACGAATGCTTCGAAGTACAGCACGCGCTCGATGTCGCGCAGCGTCATGTCGAGCACCATGCCCAGACGCGACGGCAGCGACTTCAGGAACCAGATGTGCGCGGTCGGTGCTGCCAGTTCGATGTGGCCCATGCGCTCACGGCGCACCTTGGCCAGCGTCACTTCAACGCCGCACTTCTCGCAGATCACGCCACGGTGCTTCAGGCGCTTGTACTTGCCGCACAGGCACTCGTAGTCCTTGATCGGGCCGAAGATCTTGGCGCAGAACAAGCCATCACGCTCAGGCTTGAACGTACGGTAGTTGATGGTCTCGGGCTTCTTGACTTCGCCGTACGACCACGAACGGATTTTCTCAGGCGACGCGAGGCCAATCTTGATCGCGTCAAACTGCTCTTCTTGCTGTACCTGGCGGAATAGGTCGAGCAATGCTTTCATTCCAAACTCCTTGAGTTTGAGGCTGGTGCCCCAGAGCAACGACAGCTGCTAAGGCACCGACCCTAAATCTTCGTCAATGGCTGCTTGCTGTTACCGGAGCGTGGCGATATTCCGGCCACGCTCCCATCGCATCGGCGCTTAGTTGCGCTCGAGGTCGATGTCGATACCCAGCGAGCGGATTTCCTTCACCAGCACGTTGAACGATTCCGGCATGCCGGCATCGATCGAGTGCTCGCCCTTGACGATGTTCTCGTACACCTTGGTCCGGCCGTTCACGTCATCCGACTTCACGGTCAGCATTTCCTGCAGCACGTAGGACGCGCCGTAAGCTTCCAGCGCCCACACTTCCATTTCACCGAAACGCTGGCCACCGAACTGGGCCTTACCGCCCAGGGGCTGCTGCGTCACCAGCGAGTACGGACCGGTCGAACGTGCGTGCATCTTGTCGTCGACCAAGTGGTGCAGCTTCAGCATGTGCATCACGCCCAGCGTGACCGGACGCTCGAAGGCTTCACCGGTGCGGCCGTCGAACAGCGTGACCTGCTGCTTGGAAGCGGTCAGGCCCTTCTCCTTCGCGATCTCTTCCGGATACGCGAGGTCCAGCATGCGGCGGATTTCGTCCTCATGCGCACCATCGAACACCGGCGTCGCGAACGGCACGCCCTTCTTCAGGTTCTCTGCCAGCTCCAGGATCTCGGCGTCGGACAGGCTGTCCAGATCTTCAACCTTGCCGCTTTCGTTGTAGATCTGACCCAGCAGCTTGCGCACCTCTGCGGCCTTGGCCTGCGCCTTGAGCATGTTGCCGATGCGCTCGCCCAGACCGCGCGCGGCCCAGCCCAAGTGGGTTTCGAGAATCTGACCCACGTTCATCCGCGAAGGCACACCCAGCGGGTTCAGCACGATGTCTGCCGGCGTACCGTCAGCCATGTACGGCATGTCTTCGATCGGGGTGATCTTCGACACGACACCCTTGTTACCGTGACGACCTGCCATCTTGTCGCCAGGCTGCAGGCGACGCTTCACGGCCAGGTACACCTTGACCATCTTGATCACGCCCGGCGGCAGTTCGTCGCCTTGCGTGAGCTTCTTGCGCTTCTCTTCGAACGCGAGGTCGAAGTCGTGGCGCTTCTGCTCGATGGCTTCCTTCACGGCTTCGAGCTGGGTGGCGACGTCGTCATCCGACGGACGGATGTCGAACCAGTGCCACTTGTCGAGATCGGCCAGGTATTCCTTCGTGAGCACAGTGCCCTTGGCCAGCTTCTTCGGACCGCCATTGGCAACCTTGCCCACCAGCAGACGCTCCAGACGCTGGAAGGCATCGCCTTCCACGATACGCAGCTGGTCGTTCAGGTCCAGGCGATAACGCTTCAGCTCTTCGTCGATGATCGACTGGGCACGCTTGTCGCGCGTCACGCCTTCACGCGTGAAGACCTGCACGTCGATCACGGTACCGCTCATGCCCGACGGCACGCGCAGCGAGGTGTCCTTCACGTCGGACGCCTTCTCACCGAAGATCGCACGCAGCAGCTTCTCTTCCGGCGTCAGCTGGGTCTCGCCCTTCGGCGTGACCTTGCCGACCATCACGTCGCCGGCTTCCACTTCTGCGCCGATGTACGTGATGCCCGACTCGTCCAGGCGCGCCAGTTGGGCTTCAGCCAGGTTCGAGATGTCGCGTGTGATTTCTTCCGGTCCGAGCTTGGTGTCGCGAGCAACGACCGACAGTTCCTCGATGTGGATCGAGGTGTAGCGGTCTTCTGCAACCACACGCTCCGAGATCAGGATCGAATCCTCGAAGTTGTAGCCGTTCCAGGGCATGAACGCGACCAGCATGTTCTGGCCGAGCGCGAGCTCGCCCATGTCGGTCGAGGCACCGTCAGCGATCACGTCGCCGCGGGCAACGATATCGCCCACCTTGACCATCGGACGCTGGTTGATGTTCGTGTTCTGGTTCGAACGCGTGTACTTGATCAGGTTGTAGATGTCGACGCCGACTTCACCAGCCACGGCTTCCGCATCGTTCACGCGGATCACCACGCGGTTCGCGTCAACGTAGTCAACCACGCCGCCACGGGTGGCCTGCACAGCCGTACCCGAGTCCACTGCCACGGTGCGCTCAACGCCGGTACCCACCAGCGGCTTGTCCGCACGCAGGCAAGGCACGGCCTGACGCTGCATGTTTGCGCCCATCAGTGCACGGTTTGCATCATCGTGCTCGAGGAACGGCACCAGCGAAGCTGCAGCCGACACGATCTGCGACGGCGCCACGTCGATGTACTGCACACGATCCGGCGTGACCATACGGGTTTCACGCTCGCTGCCTTCACGTGCGGAGACCAGTTCGTCAATCAGGTTGCCGTCCTTGTCCACCGTCGCGTTGGCCTGCGCCACCACGTACTTGCCTTCTTCGATGGCCGACAGGTAGTCGACCTGATCGGTCAGCTTGCCGTTCTCAACCTTGCGATACGGCGTTTCCAGGAAGCCGTAATCGTTCAGCTGTGCGTACAGCGCCAGCGAGTTGATCAGACCAATGTTCGGACCTTCCGGCGTTTCGATCGGGCACACGCGGCCATAGTGGGTCGGGTGCACGTCACGGACTTCAAAGCCCGCGCGCTCGCGCGTCAGACCGCCCGGGCCCAGTGCCGAAATACGACGCTTGTGCGTGACTTCCGACAGCGGGTTGGTCTGGTCCATGAACTGCGACAGCTGCGACGAACCGAAGAACTCGCGAATGGCCGACGAAATCGGCTTCGAGTTGATCAGGTCGTGCGGCATCAGGTTTTCCGTCTCGGCCTGGCCCAGACGTTCCTTCACAGCACGCTCAACGCGCGACAGACCGGCGCGGAACTGGTTTTCCGCCAGTTCGCCGACGCAACGCACGCGACGGTTGCCGAGGTGGTCGATATCGTCCACTTCGCCCTTGCCGTTACGCAGGTTCACCAGCAGCTTGATCGTGTCGAGGATGTCATCATCGGTCAGCACCATCGGGCCCGTACCTTCCGAGCGATTCAGGCGGCTGTTGACCTTCATGCGGCCCACGCGCGACAGGTCGTACGAGTCTTCGCTGTAGAACAGGCGCTGGAAGAGCGCTTCGACGGCGTCTTCGGTCGGCGGCTCGCCAGGACGCATCATGCGGTAGATGGCGATACGCGCGGCGGTCTGGTCGGCCGTGTCGTCGGTACGCAGCGTCGACGAGATATACGGACCTTGATCCAGATCGTTGGTGTACAGCGTCTGGATTTCCTTCACGTCGGCGTCGCGCAGCTTCTCGAGCACGCCTTCGGTCAGCTCGTCGTTGGCGTTGGCCAGGACTTCACCGGTATCCGGATCGACGATGTTCTTCGCCAGCACGCGGCCCAGCAGGTAGTCTTCCGGCACGCTGATCAGCTTGGTGCCGGCAGCGTCCAAGTCACGGATGTGCTTGGCGTTGATGCGCTTGTCCTTCTCGACGACGACCTTGCCGTTCTTGTCGGCAATGTCGAAGCGAGCGACTTCACCGCGCAGGCGCTCGGGCACAAATTCCATCAGTGCGCCTTCGCTCTTGAGCGTGAAGTTGTCGAACACGAAGAAGTGCGCCAGGATCTGCTCCGGCGTCAGGCCGATCGACTTCAGCAGGATCGTCACCGGCATCTTGCGGCGGCGGTCAACGCGGAAGTACAGGATGTCCTTCGGGTCGAATTCGAAGTCCAGCCACGAGCCGCGGTACGGAATGATCCGTGCCGAGAACAGCAGCTTACCCGAGCTGTGCGTCTTGCCCTTATCGTGCTCGAAGAACACGCCCGGCGAACGGTGCAGCTGGGACACGATCACACGTTCCGTGCCGTTGATCACGAACGAACCGGTGGACGTCATGAGCGGAATTTCGCCCATGTAGACTTCCTGCTCCTTGATCTCCTTGACCTTGGTGGGGTTCTCGCGGTCGTTGATGATCAAGCGCACTTTTGCGCGCAGCGCCGAGTGGAAGGTCAGACCGCGCTGCTGACATTCCTTGACGTCAAACGGCGGGTTGGACAGGTGATACGACACGAACTCCATGCGCGCCAGACCATTGTGCGACGCGATGGGGAAGATGGCATTGAATGCAGCCTGCAGGCCTTCGGTCTTGCGTTGCGAAGGACCGGTCTCGGCCTGCAAGAACTGAGCATACGATTGAATCTGGGTGGCAAGCAGGAAGGGAACCTGATGGACCGTTGCGCGCTTCGCGAAACTCTTGCGAATGCGCTTTTTCTCGGTAAAGCTGTACGCCATGGGATCTCCGAATCATCGCAAGTGCGTGCGACGGACTTGTGGCGTAAATCACGCCTGGCACTTGAGGTGTTCAGCGACTGGTGACGGGATTTGGCGGTTGGCCGCTACCAACCTCTGGCTGACGGTACTGCGCGCGCCCCCCGCACATGAACCCATGGGGCCCATGCCACGGACGGGGGAGTACCCGACCAAACTTGCCTTCTGCAGTCGGTTCAGAAGACAAACATCAGCGGACTGCGAACTGCTTAGTGTGCCACTGATGTTTGGCCTCTGCTGGCCTTGACTCGGCCGGCTGCCGGAAAAACCGGCCAAAGAGACTTCAACGATACTTATTGCGTGATTGCAGGATCGCTCAACTTCCGGCCCCACAAGCGCAAAAAGGCTGGCGCCGGGAAATTTCCCTTTGCCAGCCTCTATCGCGTACCGAGCACGGCACGCGAGACCTGCACTTACTTGGCTTCGGCTTCCGCGCCGGCTTCCACCAGCTTCTTCACCAGCTCGTCGGCGGTCTTCTTGTCGACGCCTTCCTTCACGGGCTTCGGTGCGCCATCGACCAGGTCCTTGGCTTCCTTCAGGCCCAGGCCGGTGATTTCACGCACGGCCTTGATGACGCCAACCTTGTTCGCGCCGGCGCTCTTCAGCGTCACGGTGAATTCGGTTTGCTCTTCAGCAGCAGCTGCTGCGCCAGCGCCAGCCGGGCCAGCAACGGCGACGGCAGCAGCCGACACGCCAAACTTCTCTTCGAACGCCTTGACCAGGTCGTTCAGTTCCATCACGGACATCGAGCCAACGGCTTCGAGGATGTCGTCTTTGGTGATTGCCATTTGAATAACTCCAGAATGTGATTCGGTATCGATCGTGCGATCTGTGCGAGGTGCTGCGGCCGATTAGGCTGCTGCGCTCTCGCCTTCGCCTTGCTTTGCGGCCAGAGCAGCCAGGGCGCGGGCAAAGCCCGACACCGGCGCCTGCATGACGAACAGCAGCTTGCTGAGCAGTTCTTCGCGGCTCGGAATCGAAGCCAGGGCCTTCACGCCATTGGCGTCCAGCACCTTGCCTTCGTACGAACCGGCGCGCAGCACCAGCTTGTCATTGCCCTTGGCGAAATCGTTCAGCACCTTGGCCGGGGCCACTGCGTCTTCGGAAATACCGTAGATCAGCGGGCCGGTCAGTTGCTCAGCGAGTTCGGCAAACGGCGTGCCTTCAACAGCGCGGCGTGCCAGCGTGTTCTTCAGAACACGCAGGTAGACGCCTTGCTGGCGCGCTTGCGCGCGCAGCTTGGTCAGATCGCCAACCGTGATACCGCGATATTCAGCAACGACGATGGTCGAGGCCTTGGCGACTTGCGCCGTTACCTCGGCCACGACGGCCTTCTTATCTTCGAGATTGAGTGCCACGGTTAAGCTCCAAAACGACGTCGGCTTCCACAAGCATTGCGGTCACCTCGGTCAGTCCAAAAGTACGGCGTCCGATTGGCACAAATCACTTCGGCAATACCAAAGTCACTTATTCCCTTCGGGGGCGCCATCTGCGTTGGCCGTGCGCTCCCATTGCCGGATTGCGCAGCGATTAAGGTGTCGACTCCGAAGAGCCCTTCACCGCCAACGGTCTTTGATAACCAGCGGCATCAGCGCGCTTGCACGCACATCTGCCACTGCCCAAAGTCCTTCCCTCAAACTTCAAGGGGTCGCGTAGCCGAAGCTACGCGGGAGAAAACTGCTAACGCCGGGATGGTTATCGGGCCACCCAGCGCGAATGATCGAGAGCGATCAGGCAGCCAGCGTCGACTGGTCGACGCGCACGCCAACACCCATCGTCGACGAGACAGCAACCTTACGCAGGTACACGCCCTTGCTCGAGGCCGGCTTGGCCTTGGTCAGCGCGTCCAGCAGTGCAGCCAGGTTGCTCTTCAGCGCAGCCGGTTCGAACGAACGGCGGCCGATGGTGGCGTGGATGATACCGGCCTTGTCGACACGGAATTGCACCTGACCAGCCTTGGCGTTCTTCACGGCCGTAGCGACGTCCGGCGTCACGGTGCCAACCTTCGGGTTCGGCATCAGGCCGCGCGGACCCAGGATCTGGCCCAGCGTACCGACCACGCGCATCGTGTCCGGCGAAGCGATCACGACGTCGAAGTCCATGTTGCCGGCCTTGATCTGCTCGGCCAGGTCTTCCATGCCGACGATCTCGGCGCCAGCAGCCTTGGCTTGCTCAGCCTTGTCGCCTTGGGCGAACACGGCCACGCGCACCGACTTACCGGTACCAGCAGGCAGCACCACCGAACCACGCACCACTTGGTCCGACTTCTTCGCATCGATGCCCAGTTGCACGGCCACGTCGATGGACTCATCGAACTTTGCGCTTGCGCATTCCTTAACGAGGCTCAGAGCTTCGTCGATCGGGTAGAACTTGGTACGCTCGACCTTGGCCTTGTTTGCGGCCACGCGCTTCGAAATCTTTGCCATGATTACAGGCCCTCCACCGTGATACCCATCGAACGGGCGCTACCGGCGATCGTACGCACAGCGGCGTCCAGATCAGCAGCGGTGAGGTCCGCATTCTTTGCCTTGGCGATTTCTTCAGCCTGGGCGCGGGTAATCTTGCCGACCTTGTCGGTATGCGGCTTGGCGGAACCCTTCTGGATACCGGCAGCCTTCTTGATGAGCACGGTCGCCGGCGGCGACTTCATCACGAAGGTGAAGCTCTTGTCGGCGAAGGCGGTGATCACCACCGGAACCGGCAAGCCCGGCTCCATACCTTGGGTCTGCGCGTTGAACGCCTTGCAGAACTCCATGATGTTCAGACCGCGCTGACCCAGGGCCGGGCCGACGGGCGGGGACGGATTTGCTTTACCAGCCGGAATTTGCAGCTTGATAAAGCCAATAATTTTCTTGGCCATCTTGACTCCAATCCGGATTGCCCAGTTAAGAAACCATGGCAATCCTATTGAGTGGTAACGCATCAGCGCGAGGCTGACGCTCCTCTGTTGGCTCAGGCAGCTACGCCACCGTTGCCCGCCAAGTCCAGTGGACTGGGCGACTGGCGCAACGACTTACGCCGTCGCGTCAAATTCTTCACACCTTCTCGACCTGGCCGAACTCGAGCTCGACCGGTGTCGCACGACCGAAGATTGTCACGGAAACGCGCAAGCGCGATTTCTCGTAGTTCACTTCCTCGACGTTGCCATTGAAGTCGGTGAACGGGCCTTCCTTCACGCGCACCATCTCGCCCACTTCGAACAGCGTCTTGGGACGCGGCTTCTCGACCCCTTCCTGGATCTGGGCCATGATCTTGTCTACCTCGCCCTTGGAGATCGGCGAGGGGCGGTTGCCCGTACCACCAATGAAACCCGTTACCTTGGCCGTGTTTTTGACCAAGTGCCAGGTCTCGTCGGTCATTTCCATTTCGACGAAGACATAGCCCGGGAAAAGGCGGCGCTCAGTCACGGTCTTGCGACCGCTCTTGCTTTCCATCACCTCTTCCGACGGCACCAGAATCTGGCCGAACAGATGTTGCAGACCTTCGCGCTCAATGCGCTCCTGCAGCGCGCGTTGCACGCTCTTTTCCATGCCCGAGTAGGCATGCACGACATACCAGCGCTTCTTCGAGGCCGGTGCGGACGAATCCGTGGACGTGTCGTTCGCTACGTTATCCGTCATGGCTTTACCCGATTATTTCCAGCCCAACACGAGCGAGAAGATTACCCACTCGATGAGCTTGTCCGCAGACCACAGGAACAAGGCCATGATCACCACGAAGGCAAACACCAGACCGGTCATCTGCCCAGCTTCCTTACGCGTCGGCCAAACGACCTTGCGAACTTCGCGGTACGACTCACGGGCGAACTCGATAAAGCTCTGCCCGGGCGAGGACACCAGTGCGACACCAGCGCCCAGCACCAGCCCGCCGATCAGCGAAGCGGCACGGACGTAGCTCGGTTGCTGCGCCAGCAGATAAAAACCGATCACCCCGGCGACCACCAGCAGGAACGCCACGACCAGCAGCCACTTGCCGCTGGCGGTGTTAACGGTTTCGACGTTCGGATTGGCCATGTTTCCCAAACGAGACAAGCCGCGTGGCGCTATTTCGCGCTACGCGGCTGATGAATTGGCAGGGGCAGAGGGAATCGAACCCCCAACCTTCGGTTTTGGAGACCGACGCTCTGCCAGTTGAGCTATACCCCTAGAACAACTTTGGGGTTGCCATTTCGGTCAACCCCACTCTGGCACTTCACGCGCGGCCGGTTGGCAGCCGCACGGAAGAGTTACAGCACTTACTTGATGATCTTGGCAACGACGCCAGCGCCAACGGTACGGCCGCCTTCACGGATAGCGAAGCGCAGGCCTTCTTCCATGGCGATCGGGGCGATCAGCTTGACGGTGATCGACACGTTGTCGCCCGGCATGACCATTTCCTTGCCTTCCGGCAGGGCGATCGAGCCAGTCACGTCCGTCGTACGGAAGTAGAACTGCGGGCGGTAGTTGTTGAAGAACGGGGTGTGACGACCACCTTCGTCCTTCGACAGGATGTAGACCTCGCCCGTGAATTCCGTGTGCGGCTTGATCGAGCCCGGCTTGGCCAGCACTTGGCCGCGCTGAACGTCTTCGCGCTTCGTGCCGCGCAGCAGAATACCGACGTTGTCGCCTGCCTGACCTTGGTCGAGCAGCTTGCGGAACATTTCCACGCCCGTGCAGGTCGTCTTGTCGATCTTCGGCTTGTCGCCGTCCATGGCGATACCGACGATTTCGATTTCTTCGCCGACCTTGATCACGCCACGCTCGATACGGCCGGTCACCACGGTGCCGCGACCCGAGATCGAGAACACGTCTTCCACCGGCATCAGGAACGTACCGTCAACAGCGCGCTCCGGCGTCGGGATGTAGGTGTCCAGTGCGTCGGCCAGGTTCATGATGGCCACTTCGCCCAGCTCGCCCTTGTCGCCTTCCAGCGCCAGCTTGGCCGAACCCTTGATGATCGGGGTGTCGTCGCCCGGGAAGTCGTACTTCGACAGAAGTTCGCGCACTTCCATCTCGACCAGCTCCAGCAGCTCAGCGTCGTCCACCATGTCGCACTTGTTCAGGAAGACGATGATGTACGGCACGCCAACCTGACGGGCCAGCAGGATGTGCTCACGCGTTTGCGGCATCGGGCCGTCAGCGGCCGAGCACACCAGGATTGCGCCGTCCATCTGGGCGGCACCGGTAATCATGTTCTTGACGTAGTCGGCGTGGCCCGGGCAGTCAACGTGTGCGTAGTGGCGGTTGGCCGTTTCGTACTCGATGTGCGCGGTGTTGATCGTGATGCCGCGTGCCTTTTCTTCCGGCGCTGCGTCGATTTCGTCGTACTTCTTCGCTTCGCCACCAAACTTGGCGGACAGCACGGTGGCGATCGCCGCGGTCAGCGTCGTCTTGCCGTGGTCAACGTGACCAATCGTCCCAACGTTCACGTGCGGCTTGGTCCGCTCGAACTTTTCCTTTGCCATGACGCGACTCCTGTCTCGGTAGCGATTTGGGTTGGTGGATGCGTGGTGCCCATGGGCAGGATCGAACTGCCGACCTCTCCCTTACCAAGGGAGTGCTCTGCCACTGAGCCACATGGGCGAAACTTACTAACAGCGAATGGAGCGGGTGAAGGGAATCGAACCCTCGTCGTAAGCTTGGAAGGCTTCTGCTCTACCATTGAGCTACACCCGCCCGGGTTACTTCTTCCCTTGCCGCCCGGCCCTGGCTATGGACCGAACTCACTGTTTAATTCTGGTGGAGAGGGCTGGATTCGAACCAGCGTAGGCGTAAGCCAACAGATTTACAGTCTGCCCCCTTTAGCCACTCGGGCACCTCTCCGAAGAGAACTTGCGATTATGGGACCACCGAGGCACCTTGTCAAGCAGTGCTTGATGAAATCGCATAACGAAACATGCGTACGCTCTCACCCTTAGGCGACCGAGGCGCTCAGACGGCGACCGCCGAAAAGGCTTTATCGCCGACGCGCCGCATCGGAACCAACGTACAGTCCCAATGGCCCGCAAGGCCACGGTTTAGGCCCGTGCATGCTGCACAATCCGAGCTACGACTTCAACGATGAGTTGCTGCCGTTGGGGGCGACGTACTGGGTGAGGTTGGTACAG